>JAKAFX010000001.1 GCA_021817735.1 Thermoplasmata archaeon
TAAAGCATATGTCAACCGAGTCATTCTTCACTGTGGCATCAAACTTCGATACGTACACCGGTGTTCTTATAAGGGAATTGCTCAGCCTGCTCATGACAGGCAGGTCAATTTCTGTCTCATAGAGTCCCTCGTCAATACTCACTGCGTTACCAGGGATGATTCCCTGATCCTCCAGCCGCGTGTTCAGACGGCAAAGAGCAGTGACCTTTTCTCTGGTGGTGGTCATCTTTGGTATGATATGGATCTCCGTCTCCTTTCCTTTATAGTGTGGGTTCAAGGTCCGCACCCTCACTCTGTAAAGGTTCCTGTTTGACTTGATCTTCGAGGAAAGAAGATCTTCAAAACTGTCCTGTCCTAGATACAGAAGATCAAAATATGGTTCCGTAGCAAACGTTCTTTCCAGCACATCTGAAACCTCTTCCTGCGCACAGTGGTTGTAAGCCCACAGCAGGACATGTCTTCCTTCATCAAGAAATCCAGCGACCATTACTGAACTCTTGATGTTATAGAAATTCCTGATCATGGAGATGGAAGGGAACTGCTTAGAGGTTGCAGCCATTGTCAGGAAGACTCCGGAATCCCTGGAGCCAAACTTGTCCATCATCATCCTGATTTCCCTGTTTTCACTCAGGTCTCTGGGGAGGATGTAAAGGAAGTACTCGCTATTCTCCTTCAGGTTTGGAAGGAAATATACGAATATCTTGAACTTGCTGGTAAACTGCTCAACCGGAACAGAGGAGGAATGCGAGAGTACGAGGAACCTGTCAAGGCCAAAATCGGTAAGATGGGATTCCATTCGCGAAGATAATTCTCGAAGTATTTAACCCTAGGGATCACACCTTTGTTGCAGCTATGACTTCATCATCCTCTTCCAGATCTATCAGCCTTACCCCTGTTGCTGATCTGGACATTTCCCTGACGCTATCCACGTTCATCCGGATTGTCTTGTCCTTCCTGGTCATGATTATGATCTCGTCTCCATCGCTGACACGCAGGGCAGTTACGACCTTCCCTGACCTCTTGGTAGGCTTGATGGCATACATTCCACCGGATCCCCGGTGATGAGCCGTAAAATTCTCGACAGCAGTCCTCTTTCCAAGTCCTGCGGAGGTGACAGTCAGGACGGTGTCGTTATGACTCACTGGAAATGCATTCTGAAGGATTGCTCCCTGCTTCAACCTGATTGATCTGACTCCCATGGAAGTACGACCGCTGGGCCTTATTTCCAACGAATTGTAGACCAATGCCTTTCCAGCGCTGGAAAGGTTGAACAGGAGGGTATCCTCTGGAAGAAATTCCACAGAAACCACTTCATCATCGTCCCTGAGGGTTATGATCCTGGCGCCTGAATCCCTCATCTTCTGGATCTGGTTGATCTCAATCTTCTTCACCAGTCCATTCCTGGTTGTAATCATTAGATACCCATTGTTCAGGCTGTCCCCGGCTATTACATTTCTTACAACCTCGCCTTCAAGCAATGGAAGAACCGCAGACCCTATGATTCCAACTCCAGTTCTGCCCTTCTTCTCTATGGAATATGCATACTTCTTCAGCACTCTTCCCGTGTTTGTGAAGAATAACAGGAGGTCATGGGAGCTGCATGAGACAATGGAACGAGGCGTATCATCCCTCCATCCCGATGTTAGTACTCCCTTGCCGCCGCGCCTCTGCGAGCGGTACTCGTCAAGCGACACCCTCTTTATGAATCCCGATTCTGACAGGATGACTACACACTGCTCGCGCGGTATCAGCTCTGCCTCATCCACGGACTGGGCTTCTGAAAAACTTACCTTCGTTTTCCTGTCGTCGCCATATCTCTTCCTGATCTCCGCCATCTCATCCAGAAGGATTTGTTTCCTCTTTTCTTCGCTTCCGATGATCCCCACAAGGATCTCGATTTCTGACCTGACTTCTCCCAACTCTGCAGTTATCTTGCCTGTTTCAAGCGCCGTGAGCCTCTGCAGCCTGAGATCGAGTATCGCATTGGCCTGTTTCTCTGAGATCTGCAGCTTTTCCTGAAGCATGGACCTGGCAGTTTGTGGGTCCTTTGCCTTCCTGATAATGGATATAGTCTGATCCAGCATTGAGATAGCCCTTTCCAGGCCCGCCAGGATATGTTCCTTCTCCCTGTTTTTCTCTAGATCGAATTGTGACCTCTTTAGGATCACCGACAGCCTGTGTTCCACGAAGCTATCTATGAGCCCGGCCAAGTTCATGACTACCGGCTGGTTGTCCTTTAGAACGAGGTTGATTATCCCGATTGAAGTCTCAAGATCGGAATGGGCGTAAAGCTGTCTCAGGATTAGGGGTTTCATCTCATCGTCCTTCACCCGGATAACGATCCTTACACCCTCTCTTCCGCTTTCATCTCTTATCTCTGATATGCCAGTGATGATCTCATTCTTGACGTTCTCTGCAATCTTCTCTATGAGGGTGGACTTGTTGACCCCGTACGGAATGCTACTGATTATGATGCGTTTTTGTTCGCTCAGATCAGCCTCTCCTCGTACGATTACCTTTCCCCTCCCAGTGAGGTACGAATCAATCAGCGCCTTGGAATGGAATAATTCGGCCCCGGTTGGAAGATCTGGTCCCTTGATGAATTTCAGGAGATCCTCTATCCTGGACCCTGGATTCTTGATCCGGTAAGAGATAGCATCCACCACTTCTCTCAGGTTATGGGGGAGCATGTTTGTTGCCATTCCCACTGCTATTCCAGAAGAACCGTTTATCAGGAGCTGCGGTAGTTTTGCAGGCAGGTAATCAGGTTCCTCCAGGGAACCATCAAAGTTGAGCCTGAATGGGACGGTTCTCTTTTCAATGTCCTGGAACATTTCCTCTGCAATCCTGGCCATCCTTACCTCAGTGTATCTCATTGCGGCAGGTTCATCTCCATCAATGGAACCAAAATTGCCCTGCCCGTCCACAAGCGGGTACCTGAGGGAGAAATCCTGCGCCATTCTAGCCATTGCATCGTATATGGCAGTGTCCCCATGGGGGTGGTACTTACCCATGGCCTCTCCCACAATCCTTGCCGATTTCTTGTATGGCTTGTCATGAGTGACGGACATTTCCGCCATAGCATGGAGTATCCTCCTGTGCACAGGCTTCAACCCATCCCTGACATCAGGAAGTGCACGCTGGACGATCACGCTCATCGCATAATCAAGGTATGATGTTTTGATCTCTTCTTCAACAGATTTTCTTGACACGATATCACCTCAGAAATCCAGGTTCTTTACTTCCCGGGCATTCTCCTCTATGAATCTCCTTCTTGGCTCGACCTTCTCTCCCATGAGTATGGAAAAGAGTCTGTCCGCCTCTGCAAAATCTTCGACTGTTACCTGGACGACCCTTCGGGTTTCTGGGTCCATGGTTGTCTCCCATAGCTGTTCAGGATTCATCTCTCCAAGACCCTTGAATCTCTGTGTGATTGAATTCTGGCCCATTTCTCTTTCAGTACTTTCCCTCTCTTCCTCAGTATAGACATATCTCACTTTGTCACCCTTCTGGATCCTGAAGAGAGGAGGCTGTGCAAAGAAGATATTGCCGTTCTGTACCAGTGGTCTGCAGTACCTGTAGAAGAAGGTGAGCAAGAGGGTCCTGATGTGTGCACCATCGACGTCAGCATCGGTCATTATGATTATCTTCCTGTACCTCAACTTTTCAGGGTCAAGATCATCCTTGACATTTGTGCCGATCGCGGTGATTAGGTTCTTGATTATCTCGTTTGAAAGAGATTTCAAGTCATTCGCCTTCTCCACGTTAAGGATTTTTCCCCTCAGAGGAAGAATGGCCTGGAATTCCCGGTTCCTTGCCTGTTTCGCTGAGCCACCGGCGGAATTCCCCTCGACTATGAAAAGCTCTGATTTTTCAGGGTCATTTGATGAGCAGTCAGCAAGTATTCCGGGCAAACCCCCGCTTTCAAGGGCAGATTTCCTTCTCACGAGGTCCCGGGCCTTTCTTGAGGCCTCCCTTGCCATTGCGGCTGCAATCACTCGTTTGACTATGGCTTCCGCCACATGCGGGAACGAGTCAAGATACTGCTTCATGAATTTCTCTGTGGCTGACTGCACAATCCCCCTGACATTAGCATTTCCTAGTTTGGATTTGGTCTGCCCTTCGAATTGCGGCTCGTGGATTTTGACATGCAGCACAGAAACCAGCCCTTCCCGCACATCGTCACCGTTTATGCCTTCCACACCCTTGATCATGTTGTTGTTCTTTGCGTAGTCCTGAACTGCGCGGGAGAGCCCTGAACGAAATCCTGCAACATGTGTGCCACCATCTATGGTGTTTATGTTGTTTACAAAGCTCTGCATGATCTCTGTAGTGCTGGTATTATACTGGAATGCAAACTCGATTATGCTTTCCTCCAACTCCTCCCTGTAAGTGACCGGGTCCCTGTGAACAGTCGAATATCCTTCACCAAGGTAGGTCACGAATTCTTTTAGCCCGCCTTCATGGTGAAGCACTTCTATTTTCCCGACGCGCTGATCGTTCAGGGTAATGGTGATTTGCGGGTTCAGGAAGGAGAGCTCCCTGAGCCTGGCAAGCACAACATTGTGAGATACATCGGTCGTCTCGAAAATCTTGTGGTCTGGCAGGAACTTCACGATGAATCCATGCTCCGGGGAAAGATTGATTCCTGTTGATGCCACATCGCTGTCCTGTACGTCTTGAAGTTTGTCTCTTGGAACATGGGTCATGGAGTCTACCGGAATCCCTTCCCGGAAAATCTCGTAGTATACCTCGCTGTTTTTCTTGACCAGGGCAACAAGCTTCGATGAAAGCGCGTTGACCACGTGGACACCTACACCATGCAGGCCGCCTGTTATCTTGTATACCTTCTTGTCAAATTTTGCTCCGCTATGGAGCTCAGTAAGTACAATCTCAAGTGCGGGCCTGTTATACTTTGGGTGCAGATCCACCGGTACTCCTCTGCCGTCATCCTCTATGATGATCCATCCCTGTTTTTCCAGGGTGATGTAGATATTGGAGCAATAACCCGCGGCAGATTCGTCAATGCTGTTATCCACGACCTCGTAGATAAGGTGGTGAAGTCCACGCTCGTCTGTGGATCCTATATACATGCCTGGGACTTTCCTGACTGCCTTTAGCCCCTCTAGTATCTGAATCTGTGATGCGTTGTAGTCTTCCATTATTGCTGACCTAACTTTTCTGTATGCATACAATACATTTAACGGTGATTGCAATTATCAGGAAGTGGAAATTCGGGACTTGCTGAACCTTTCCAGCAGAGATGTTGTAACCAGGATCAAGAGTCTCGATGCATGTTACACAGACTACGCAGAATTACCGGTTTCTTACGTTGAGGGAGGTTGGGAGCACAACCTCAACATGATCATATCTGTTGCCCCTACGAGGGAACAGATACGAGCGCTATGCAACATTAGTAAGGAAAGTAGTGGATACTTACCAATCTCCCCGGTTCATGGATGGAAGCCCGAAGACATGCCTATGGTGACTTCCCCAGATACCGGAAGTCTCACTCTTCCTACTTTTCTGCTGGTCTCCAGTGTGGACAGCACGTGTTTTGGCCTTTACATGTTGGATTATGCAGACGGTCAGTATTTCATGCCTGTTCATTCATCCAGACTAAAAGCAAGGCTCTTCCAGGAGAAGGATCCAGAATTCATACTGCTAGGGATTTCATCGGTATGCCAGATCTTCTGCAATTCGCTCGAAAAGTGGGAACTCAGCTTTGGGGTAAAACCCCCTGCATTTGTCATATCGGGGCATTTGTCCTCGGACAGCATCAGAAGTTCAAGGAAGACCGCACATGGAATGATTGAGTTTGACTTCCATGAGTTTACAATCGAGGGATTGAAATTTTCTTCAAGAAAATGCTATTCAATTCTCCCAGGTACTAGAGAACACATTTTCCTAAACCAACTGAGTGGAGCCGACGGGAAAATATGACTAGGAATTCTCCTTCCTAAAGGTAAGATCAATCTCCTCATTTGTCTCTCTGATTTCAACGAGCTTTAGCCTTGAGACATGTCCCATCCCTTCGAATATCTCGCGCGAATAGGAGAACTTCTCTCGGTCTAGCAATACCTGGGCATCCTGACCGGGATCAAGCTGGAACGACAGGCCTTTGAGCACGCTCTTGAGGTAATTGAATGGATCGCCACCGCAGCTCACCTTCCTGTGATCCTCTACTATCATGCAGACTTCATGACATTCGAATTTAAGAACTTGATTCAATGAGCGTTGAGATTTTTCTTGGTCTGGTCTGTAATGAAGGTTCAACCCATGGGAATATATTGTTCCATATAGGCACTGCAAAGATGTAAATATATTCGGACAATCCTAAAATTCAAAAGGCAAGGGAGAAAATTGAGCGATTCATCTATCGAAGCAATAAATCTAACCAAGAATTACGGCAAATTCACTGCTTTGGACAACCTCAATCTTAAACTTGAGGGCTCGAAGTGCGTTGGCTTCCTTGGGCCCAATGGAGCAGGGAAAACAACCACTCTAAAGATATTCACGGATCTTATTAAACCCTCCAGTGGTAGTGCCCTAATCAACGGCCTCGAGGTCCACGGAAACAAGAAGAAAGCCCTGGAGAATTGCTCTGCACTGGTTGAAACTCCGGAGATATATCCATACATGTCAACCAGGGAGGCTCTCAATCTGGTTGCAGATCTCAAAGGGCTCCCGAGGTCAGACAGAAAACGCATGATTGAGGAAGCGGTTTCAGAGGTAAAGATGGATGAATGGATAGACGCAAAAGTCGGCAAATTCTCCAAGGGAATGAAGCAGAGAATCAATATTGCCTCGACGCTGATCGGATATCCGAGCGTTATATTTCTCGATGAACCCACAACCGGACTAGACCCAAGGGGGATGGCAGAGGTTCGGGAGATCATCAAGTCCCTCAAGAAGAAGGACCGCCTTATTTTCATGAGTTCACATCTACTTAACGAAGTATCGGATGTTTGCGATGAGGTGGCGCTGATAGATCACGGAAAACTCCTTGCCTACGGGACCTTGGAAGATGTAACCGCAAGGTTTTCAGGTGACGAGGGTATAGCCGATGCAACCTTCTCAGGGCCGCTCGAACAGTCTTCCATTGATAAGGATGTATCAAGGCTGACAAACGTGATTTCAGTAGAAAGAGTTAACGGAAATACAATCAGGCTGAGGTTCAAGGGAGGACAGCGAGCCCAGGAGGGAATACTGGCAGATCTCGTCTCATTGAAGCTTGGGCTTGTCGAATTCAAGAAAGCATTCTCGAAATTGGAGGATACTTACATGTCACTCATTCAGGAGGGTAACTGATGGATCAGGATTTTTCAGTCGGCGTAGAAGAGACTCGAACTTTGAAAGTCCCAGATAGTTTCACGCAGATTGGCACTATCACAAAGTATGAAATTATGAACTATTTCAGGGCCAGGCGTTTCTTCGTCCTTCTGGCCTTAGGGATAATCATAAGCGTTTTGTTGACATTTCTTGTCGGATATTACAGGCCATATTCTTTTCTCCAGTCTTCACTGACATTCTACACCCAGTGGTGGGGAGGAAGCATTACTTTTGTCATCATTCTTTCCGCAATATTCTTTGGCGGGGATTCAATTTCAAGTGAATTCCAGAACAAGACTGGATACTACCTGGTCTCGAGGCCAGTCCGAAGGTCCTCAATCTATATTGGAAAATGGATAGCGTCCTTCATAGCTTCACTAGTGATTCTTTTCGTATTCTTGGGAATAGCAATTGGAAATGGACTTTACTATTTCGGTGCTGACGTACCATATCAGCTATGGCAATCGGTTCTGCTTTCCATACTTTATATGGCCTCTGTCCTGAGTTTTGCTTTCCTCTGGAGCTCCCTCTTCAAGACGTCCGTTATTTCTGTGCTGATCACTATTATCACGCTGCTAGTTGTATTTCCCTTATTTGATAGCCTTTTACCCGCCCTCGTGGGCGTAGAGCCATGGTTCTCCTTAACCTACGGTGCGGAAGTAATAACGGCCGTGATGGCGTTGACTTACCCCGTGCATGAAATTCACTCATCGACACCAATAGGAAACGGGCATTTCATCAATCTGACTTCTTTCACACCGTATCTGTGGGAAGGAATAGTGATAATGTTCCTTTACTTCCTTGTTTCTGCAATCCTTGGGCTCTTCGTGTTCGAAAAGAGGGAGTTTATCTGAGCGGGTGGTAGTCAGGGACTCAAACGCTGGGTTTGTGAAGTTGTTTTATACAGTATATGCATAGTAGGGGCAATGACCAGGTATACCTATCATTGCAGGGATATCGGATACGACTGCAGCTTTGAATTTGAAGCCACAGAGAAGAAAGATCTCCTGCCACGGATAAAGATTCATTCAAAGTATGCTCACCAGATCTTTGAGATGTCTCCAGAGATGGAGAAAAAGATTGAGGCAGCGATAAGACAAGCAGACTAGAAGATCAACATAATTACCAGCCGTAGAATGGTGTAAAGTGTTTAAGAAAATTCCAACAGTTCTTCTCTCGCAGGAGATAATAAACAAAGCCCTCTCAAGAGCGAAGAAAATAGAGGTTCCAAGGCAGATTTTACTCAGCGACAGGGTCAGGGGGGAGGTCACTTCAAAGATCTCCTTTGTGGAAGGGGTAGCAGTTTCACACTTTAAGCGCCTGGTTCAGAAGTTTCCATCCATTGAGCATGTTCATCCATTCTATTATGACCTTCTCGACATGATGTTTGACGTTGACAAGTATAAGGTCAGCCTCTCACGCATACAATGGGCTCAGAAAAAGATAGTTGAGGTTTCCACGACTCATATCCGTCAGGCAAAGAAATCTACAGATCCCAGGGAATTGAATGGAATACTGAAGGCATACTATGGCCGCTACTCCTCCCTGGTTAACTCCGTTTCAAATGAGTTACAATACCTCTCGAAATGCCGGGACTTCATGCGGCGAATTCCAGATATAAACACGGAGATGCCCACTTTCATAATAGCGGGAATGCCCAATGTGGGCAAGAGTTCCCTGCTTGCTTCAATCACTACCGCGAAGCCAAAGATCGCACAGTACCCATTCACAACCCAGTCCATACTCATTGGCCACTGTGAAATGGCTGGAGAACCAGTACAGGTAATAGATACTCCGGGCATACTTGACAGGCCCATGAGCGAGAGAAATGAAATGGAGATCAAAGCGGTAAGTGCACTGCGCCGCATAGAGGGGGTAGTCCTGTTCCTCGTGGACAGGAGCAGTCAGAGTTCTTACACATTGGAGCAGCAGGATTCCCTCTACAAGGAAATCAAGTTCATGCTGAGAAGGCCAATTGTGAGAGTACAGACAAAAATGGATATTTCCGAGAAGCTGGAAGAGGAAATAGGGATATCCATCAATAGCAAAGACTCCATCGATTTCCTGCGAGAATACATGACCAGCAGGGTGCAGGAGGCGAGACCGCGTGGTTCCTGAGGAAGAGATCAGGAAACAGGCCATCAAGAACGCATTCCTGCATTCCGGAATAGCGGACGCCAAGGCAGTTTCCTCAAAAATATTCGGGGAATTCCCTGAAGCAAGGAAATCGCCGAAGGACACCCTTGCGCTTATTGCAAGAGTTGTGGAACAGGTCAACAGCCTGGGCAGGACAGCAGTAGAGGAGATAGTCCAGAAGGAATTTCCTGAATTTCTAGAGAAGGAGGAGAAAAAGGAGGAACACAGGCTCCCTGATCTTCGTAACGTGAGGGGCAGCGTTGTCATGCGTCTTGCACCATCGCCTTCTGGTCCCCTTCACCTTGGACATACCCGAATGTCCATCCTAAACGACGAATACGTGAAACGCTACGGAGGAGAACTTATCCTCAGGCTTGAGGATACAAACCCTGCAAATATAGATCCGGAGGCCTATGAAATGATCCCGGAAGACCTTAACAATATCGGTGTAAAGATCCACAGGATCATTATCCAATCAGAGAGAATGGAAATTTATTATGCAGAGGCAAGGAACCTCATAGCAAAGGGCCACGCGTATGTATGCTTTTGCGCAGCAGAGGAATTGAGGAAGTTGAAGCTTCAGTCACTGGCATGCCCCCATAGGGATACAGACCCGGAAAAGAGCCTGAAGCTTTTCGACGACATGATATCCGGGGCTTTCAAGCCTGGTGCTGCGACGCTGGTGATCCAGACAGATCTGTTTCATCCCAACCCGTCCCTGAGGGACTGGATAGCGTTCCGAATAAGCCCTGCAAAACACCCAAGGACAGGAGAAAGGTATTATGCCTTCCCGATGATGAATTTTAGCGTTGCAGTTGATGATCACAAGCTGGGGCTTACCCATGTACTAAGGGGAAAAGACCAGCTCAATAACACAGACAGGCAGAGGTTCATTTTCCAGTATAATGGCTGGACTCTGCCTGAGTATTATCATTATGGCATGATCGCCCTTCCGGGAGAGAAGCTGAAGACATCCATCATCAGGAAGGGAATCAGGGAAGGAAAATACACGGGATGGGATGACGTCAGGCTCAACACAGTAAGGGCTCTGCTGCGAAGGGGATACCAGCCAGAAACTTTCAGGCGTTACTGGATAGAATCAGGACTCAGGGAGATTGATGCTAGTTTCTCTTGGGATATCTTCAACTCGATGAACCGGGAGGTGATCGACGGTACCTCAAAGAGGCTGTTTTTTGTTAAGGACCCTATTTCTGTAATCGTGCGTAGTGGACCTGGGACCGCAGTCAGGATACCATTTCATCCAGAGCACAAGGACCTTGGATTCAGGGAGTTGCAGATGGGCGAAGATCCTGGGATATACATTCAGGCAGAAGACTGGAACAATCTGAACGACGGGGCCACCGTTCGTCTCAAGGATCTTTACAATGTATCAAGGTCAGGAGAAGGACTGGTATACCAGGTGGACCAAGAATTCAACCCCAAGACAACGAAAATAATCCACTGGCTCCCAAGGGGGTCGAATGAATTCAGCGTTATGAAGCCTGACGGCTCAATCGATACCGGCCGGATCGAAAAAAGCATAGAACTAGTGGAGGGGATATCCCAGTTCGAGCGATATGGTTACGTAAAACTCCAAAAGGACAAGAAGTCAGCGCTGTTCCTGCACAGGTGATCCCTATTTTGGAGGACTGACTCTTATGAACGGGGGAAAACCCTTGAGGAGTATTACATCTCCTATGGCCTTTATGAGACGGTAAGGTATGGAAATTGGAGCGCCATTCTCTACCAGCTGGCTGTTCGTCTCATCGATATAGATGCCGTAAATCAGGCTGCGATCAAAATCTATTATGACATCTGAAACCTTGCCTATCTCGATCCCCTGATGGTTGTACACAGTCCTGCCGGCAATCTGCGATAATGTAGCTTCCATTCACTGACCTGTATTAAATGCCCCGGAAAAACTTAAATTTATCCATCGCCACATGACAGAAGAGTTGACAATCGCTGTGTTTCATCATTTCCTACAGGTTGAAACAAAGCTGGAGAATAGTTCGCGCCCATTCTGTGTATCATTAACCTCAGGGTGGAACTGCACGCCGTAAATCGGTCTGTCTCTGTGGAAGAAGGCCTGCACTCGGCAGTTACTGGAGCTTCCAGCAAGTATCAGGGAATCGGGGAGCTTCTTGACCTCGTCATTGTGATTTTCCCACGCAGTAAAAGTAGCGGGCAGCGAAGAGAAGATGCCATCATGCCTTGACATCTCTATGATGGTTCTGCCAAACTCTGGGGTAGACCCCGGTCCAACTTCGCCACCAAAATGGAGCGCTATGAACTGTGCACCCACGCATATGCCCAGGATTGGCACCGAAAGTTCCTCTATGTATCCGGAGATATTCCCCAACTTGTCTAGTTCCGATACGATGCTTGGAGCCCCACCGGAAAGAACGAGGCCATCCACGCCAGCCAGCTTCGACGGCTCTGTGGTGTTTGCAATGATTGTGGACTCAACCCCAAAGGACTTTAACTGGCGCCATTCCTTGTGGGTCCACTGACCACCGTTATCTACCACGTCAATGCGCATTGGCTATTCCAGACCCGGGATATCCAGTGCCTTGCTTATTTCTTTGTACCTATTCCGGATGGTGACTTCAGTAACACCAGATACTCTTGCCACCTCTTTCTGCGTCCTTGGCTTTCCCACCAGCACCGAAGCTATATAGATGGAAGCAGCTGCCACGCCTGTTGGGCCTTTTCCAGACGAAATGCCGCTTTCAATTGATTTTCTCACGATTTCTTCACTTATGACTATGGCCTGCTTGTCCAGATCAAGCTTGTTGCAAAACTGTGCTACATAAGAATAAGGTGTGGTCGGTTTTAGGTTGAGGCTCAGTTCCTTTGCCAGATGCCTGTACGCCTTTCCAATCTTCTTCTTGTTAACCTCAGACGCCTTGGAAATTTCATCAAGAGTCCTCGGGAGATTTACCATCCTGCAGGCTGCATAAAGCGATGCGCATACTATGCTCTCAATGCTCCTGCCCCTGATAAGGTTCTTTTCCACTGCTCTCCTGTAAACCAGGGCAGCAGTTTCTTTTATATCTTTCGGGATGCCGAGTTTTCCGCCATTGTCATTGAGCATCTGCAGAGCAAGAGACAGGTTTCTTTCGGCTGCATTGCTTACTCTTATTCTCTGGTGCCACTTTCTCACCCTGTAGATTTGAGCCCTGTTCTTATGCGGTATCCTCTTGCCATAATAATCCTTGTTTGACCAGGAAATCTCGGTTGCAAGGCCTTTGTCGTGACTCAGGAAAGTCATTGGTGATCCAGTTCTTGCTCTTCTTTCATCCTGCTCAGAATCGAAAGATCTCCATTCCGGGCCCTGGTCAATAAGCGAATCCTCCAAAACGATCCCACAATCATTGCAAATCAATTCCCCTCTCTCATAATCCCTGAACAGATGCTCAGAGCCACATTCTAGACACTTTTTTCCCTGTAAGTCACGTGCAACCGACGCCATCGAAACACCTTTATAGTTAGTTGTTTCCCCACATTGGGATCTTTATTAAACCTTTTGCTTAAGTATTATGGGGAGTGTTCGCGTTTAAATACATTTCCAGCACGGAGAATATAGCCTGGCTAAAAAGGTTATAATTATCATGAGCGATTGTCTTCCAATGAATATTTCCGATGTGAGATCCTACATCGAAGAAGGCCTGAAAGCGAGAAGCAAGATCGATCCTGAACTGGTGCTGCATCTTGGGGAAAAAATGGCGGAGAGCGTCAAGTCGGGAAACAAGATAATAATATTCGGGAACGGTGGTAGTGCTGCGGATGCTCAGCACATCGCAGCAGAATTTGTTGGAAGGTTCGAGAAAGAGAGAAGGCCGATACCAGCCCTGGCCCTTCACGCAAATACCTCATCTTTAACGGCAATTGCAAACGACTATGGCTACGAGCATGTCTTTGAAAGGCAGATTGAAGCATTCGCCAGGAAAGGGGACGTTGTAATCGGCATATCAACCAGCGGAAATGCACCTAACGTTCTAAATGCAATCACCGCGGCCAGGAGAATCGGTTGCCTGACCATAGGAATGACAGGATCAAAGGGTGGCAAACTTTCTCAGGCAGCGGAGGTATCCATAAAGATAGAGAGCGACAGGACGTCTATCATCCAGGAATGTCACATAGCCATAGGGCATATGATTTCAAAGATAGTGGAAGACAGGATCGATAGCATTTAATTTGTGGAGAATATCCAAACCGGCTTAAGGATGAACAACAAGAGAATCATAGTTACAGGCGGAGCAGGCTTCATAGGTACTAACCTGGTCAGAAAGTTATGCGATAACAACCAGGTGACAGTCGTAGATAATCTGCATACCGGCTCAGTAGAGAATATCAAGGATCTTGTGGACAGCGGAAAGGTAAGATTCGTGAAGAGCGACGTCAAAAATCTCAGAAAATCCGGCATAGATGCGGACGTTGTTTTTCACTTGGGGATTTACTCTGCTTCCCCAATGTACAGGAAGGATCCCCAGCTTGTTTCTGAGGTCATTGCTGGAACCATTGATGTACTTGAATACGTCAAGGAAAGGAATGCGAAACTGGTGTTTGCCTCCACCTCATCCATATACAACAGTATTGACCCTCCGCACCGCGAGAACATAATCCCTCTGGTTACTGATTTCTATACCGAGGCAAGGCTCTCTGCAGAGCGGCTGCTTGAGCTGTATAACAAACTCTTTGGCATCGATGCCCAAGCTGTTAGGTTTTTCTCGGTCTATGGCAAGTATGAAAAGGCCAAGGAGGGTTATGCCAATCTCGCCACACAGTTCCTTCTTGCAATGAAGCACGACAGGCAGCCGGAAATCTATGGTGATGGCACGCAGAGGAGGGACTTCATATATGCAGAGGATCTGGCAGACCTGCTCATAGCAGCAAGCTCAAAGAAAGGATTCAATGTGTATAACGCAGGCACAGGAAAGAATTATGATCTCAACGAGCTCGTAGCCATGATCAACAGGATGCTTGGGAAGAACATCAAGCCAAAATACGTGCAGATGCCTGTCAAGAACTATGTTATGGTGACGCTCGCAGACACGACAAAAATCAAAAAGGAACTAGGGTTTGAGCCAAAGGTGCCCCTAGAAACTGGGTTGGAAATTATCAATAAATTCTACAGTTGATCTGATGAAAGACCGGATGATTATCTCAAGGACTCCGCTACGGATAACGTTTACTGGAGGCGGGACCGATCTCCCTGCATATTTTTGCGCTAATCCTCCAGGACGAGTTCTTTCAGCAGCAATAGACAAGTATATTCACGTCACTGTCAACAAGAAGTTTGACAACAAGATTAGGGTGAGCTACTCCGTCACCGAAATAGTCGACAATGTAGACCAGATCGTCCATCCGAGTGTGAGGGAAGCTTTGAGGCTTCTGAACATCGATGGTGGAATCGAGATTGTCAGCATTTCTGACATCCCCTCAAGGGGAACAGGTCTCGGTTCCAGCAGTACATTTCTTGTGGGCCTGCTTAATGCACTACACGCCTATAGAGGTGAGTTCGTCTCAGCAGATGAACTTGGCAGGGAAGCCGTCCAGGTTGAACGAAGGATACTACGTGAACCAGGCGGTCTGCAGGACCAGTACATGGCAGCCTTTGGCGGAATGCAGATGCTTGAGTTTTATCCGGACTGGAGTGTAAGGAACTCCCCAGTTATCATGAAGGAAGAGTACCGTGAAGCGCTCATGGAGAACCTATTATTGCTCTACACCGGGAGGGAGAGGAGTTCGACGTCGATCCATGAGAATCAGAGTAAGGCTGTTGCATACAATGAGAAGATGTACAACAAGATGAAGGATCTCACGATGAAACTGTTTGGGAAACTGTCATCGGGGGATCTAAATGAAGTTGGGCGAATCATGGATGCAAATTGGCAGCTCAAGAAGGAGCTTGCCGATGGGATCAGTGATCCTGAAATTGATCGGCTGTATAACCTGGCCATAATGAACGGGGCACTCGGAGGAAAACTGATTGGTGCTGGCGGGGGAGGTTTTCTCCTCTTTTATGCACCAAAGGAAATGCAGCCAGGAATTGTTTCCTCACTTGGACTCCGTAAAGTTGACTTCAAGATTGATTTCCAGGGAAGCAGGATAGTTTTTGTAGGGGAATAGAAACTCTTCAAGCCGGCTGGGGCTCAGGCCGCGGATCTTCCCGTTGCAATGTGGCTCAACCATTGTAGGTCGTAGTTATATCTGCATAACTGTTCTCTGAATGACTTACATGATACTGGCATTTGTAGGGAAGGGAGGGGTGGGAAAGACCACAGTTTCTTCCGCAGTAGCGTTGAATCTTTCAAATATTGGTCCTACAGCTATTGTATCAAGCGACTTCATGTCATCGCTCAGGCACGTTTTTCCGGAGGACCCCAAGAATCTATCCGTTATAGAACTCAAAGAGCGAGAAGTGGCCGAAAACTGGAAGCAGAAATACGGAACAGAAGTCATGGCAGTGCTCGATGACTTCGTGGAGGTTGACCAGTGGATGATTGACCATATTGCATACAGTCCAGGGGTTGCAGAGGAGTTCATGATTTCAAACATAGTGGACCTTGACAAATCTCGAAAATATGATTATGTGGTATGGGACACCGCAGCATCGTCATCAACCATGCATTTACTCTTTCTGGAGAAGGAATTCTATGGACACCTAGACAGGGATGTGCAGATACTAGTCAGGATCAAGGATCGATTCAGGTCAAGCAAGACATACAGGATCCTTCAGGAGTGGAAGGAACTCGCCAATAACGTCTGGAACGCTCTCCTCGGAACGGAATTCTTTACGGTTTCCACCATGGATGAACTTAGCTTGATCCAGGCTGACGAGATAACGAAGGATCTCAAGTCAATGGGACTGGCCGCAAGAGGGGAGATCTTCAACCGTGTCAAAGTAAGGAATGCTGGAAGTTTACATGGAGTAGGGGAATTGCCTGAGGTTGATGGAAACGCGATAGAGGTCGTTCACAAGTTGCAAGGCGAACTGCTAGGGTTCACCGATCGTTTCATTCGACAAGAGAAAACGCAAAATACCTCATTCTAAAACATCATTGAAAACCACTCCGTTCCTTGAACAGCAAACAATGGTTGGAAAACATGCAGCGCAACCTAGGTGCAATATGCGAGAGCCGGGATTCGAACCCGGGTTTAGAGCTTGGGAAGCTCCAGTGATAACCACTACACTACTCTCGCCTCTGGATGATGGAATGAGCCATTGGTGATGCCTGAACATTCTATAAATCTGATCACGGCCAATCAAATGCCTGCAAGGGCAAGCAACACGATCAAATCATTAAAACGGGGTGCGTTACTCAATATCCGCAGAAAACTAAAAAGTTAAAGGTCTTGAGTTTAAGCAGTGTGAAAAAAATGGGAAGGGGTGGCTAATACCAGCCCCTCAGTTTCATTGCGTCTGCAACGCGCTTCACGGAAATGGTGTATGCAGCTGTTCTTGGATCGACCTTCAACTTCTCCGAAGAGTCAAGAACCTGTTTGGTTGCCTCCGTGAGCTTTTGGTCAAGCTTGTTGTATACCTCTTCCTCAGTCCAGTAGTAGCCAGACACATTCTGGGTCCACTCGAAGTAAGATACCGTTACCCCTCCGGAGTTCGCAAGGAAATCTGGAAGCAGGAGTATCCCGTTCTTATGGAATATTTCATCTGCTTCTGGAGTAGTAGGTCCATTGGCCAGTTCAAGAATCACCTTAGCTCGGACCTTGCTTGCGTTGTCTTCTGTGAGCTGGTTCTCAATAGCTGAAGGGATGAGCACATCAACCTTAAGCTCGAGTAGTTCTTCGTTGGTGATCTTCTTTGAACCGGGGAACCCAACAACCGAACCTGTTTTCTTCTTGTGAGCCAGGAGATCCTGGAAGTTGATTCCCTTCTCGGAGTAAATTCCACCAGAGGTGTCAGATACTGCAACGACCTTCGAACCGAATAGTTCCTGCACTAACTTGACTGCGAACTGCCCTGCGTTCCCAAAGCCCTGGATTGCTACCGTTGCCTTTGAAAGGTCCATTCCCTTTCTCTTTGCAGCTTCCCTGAGGACATACATACCTCCTCTAGCAGTTGCGTCTCCTCTCCCAAGCGAGCCGCCGATCTCTATAGGCTTTCCTGTTATTACACCAGGCGAGGACTTCCTTGCTATGTTCTCGTACTCGTCCATCATCCAGGCCATAATCTGAGGGGTTGTGTATACGTCTGGGGCGGGAATGTCCACTTCTGGCCCTATGAATTCTCCAACTGCCCTTACATAGGCCCTGCTGAGTCTTTCGAGTTCGCCTGAGCTGAGTTTCTTTGGATCGCAGATGACTCCTCCCTTCGCGCCACCAAGAGGAATGTTCACGATTGCGGTTTTCCAGGTCATCCATGCTGCGAGTGCCTTCACTGTTGATAGGCTCTCTTCAGGGTGGAACCTAATGCCTCCTTTTACGGGGCCCCTGGCTGCATTGTAATGCACCCTGAATCCAGTAAAAACCTTGGTCTCTCCCGAATCCATCCTTACTGGAATTCTGAATTGAAGAATCTGTTGTGGTTCTCTCAGAAGTTCCAGAGCCTGGCTATCCAGGTGTATCACTTTGGCTGCCTTTTCGAGCTGTCTCACAGCTATATCAAAAGGATCAAGATCCTCGATAGGTTTCTGTTGCTGCATGTTTTCATCTCGCCATTTAAGGCTGGCGGTCATCTCGTGTGCGATATTTAACTTATTCACGGTTATATGAGGCGTACACTGATGTGGATGTTTTATTTTGATGATCGCCTGCACGGCTATGTTTCTCAAGGGTTAAATCAGATGCTTCACTGATCAAAGATGACTGATGATTTGCCGGAAGTCAGGCACGGCCATCCCTTCGTAATGTATGAAATGCTGAAGTCAGTTCCAGGAAGTATGTCTGAGATATCTGGAAGTATGGAAGACTTCCGTGCCAGCTTCTTAAGAGGCAACCTGAACTTCACTGGGAATGGGACGGCATATCACGCTGCGGCAATTGGATCATATTTCCTGAGAAATTCAGAGAAAGAGTCCCGGTGCATTCAGGCTTTTGAACTAGAGAAGTATGAGAATATCAGTGGAACATTGGCAGCCGTATCCCACAGTGGAAAGACCAAATCAACCTTGGATGCAATGATCAAATTCCGGGGAAAGGTGTTGACGGTTGGTATCACGCATGACACTACATCTCCGATTGCACTGAACTCTGATGTTCATATAGCTCTACCCAACCGAGATCTGAGTCTCTGCAATACCAGGGCCTTCTACAACAACGCCATAGCCGTGATGCACATTTCCGCTGCCTACTCCGGAATGGACCCAGGGATCAGGAAGGCTGTTTCTGACATATCTGAAATTATTTCCTCATGCGAACAGCGTGTCAAGGAAGTTGTTCAAAGGATGAGCATACCTGATCACATATACGTCTTGGGTGCAGGCCCAAATTACTACTGCGCAAGAGAAGCAGCCCAGAAGATCAAGGAAGCGACTCACATTCCTGCAGAAGGGATCGAGCTGGAAGAATTCAACCATGGATGTACTGCCGTGATGTCAGAAAAGACCCTTATAGTGCTAATTTGTACGGACACGGTCGAGCAGAGAGCCATGGACATAATACGAGGGGCAAGACATGTGGGATCTCCCGTCCTGACCATAAACGGTGAGGCAGATGATAATCTCAGCATAAGAACACCAGAATCGGAGGTTCTTTCCCCGCTTTACAACATTGGCCCCCTATATTTCCTGGCATATTACTTGGCTTTGAAAACCGGAGTAAACCCTGATCTACTTAGGTTTGACGACCGAAGGTATAGGGACTATGACAACGAGGTGTTTCCACCGGGAACTCACTGAGTAACTGAATGATTGAAGCGTAAAGATATATGTGGCTGAATGTGATCTGTGGTGGATTATAATGATGCAGGCAGACACGGAAGTCCATAAGGGTCTAGAGGGAGTCATTGTTTCTGAATCATCTGTAGGTTTTGTAGACGGTCAGGCTGGAAGACTCGTTTACAGGGGTTTCAACATTGAGACACTGGCAGCCAGGTCAAATTATGAGGAAGTAGCTTACCTCCTTCTTTACGGTCATCTCCCGAACCAGAAGGAGTTTGAAAATTTCAAGGCGACTCTCAGAAGCACAATGGAACTTAACACTGACACAGTTGATCTTATCAAATCTATAGGCCATAAGGCCCATCCAATGTCTGTCCTAAGAACAGTTGTATCATACATAGGGGCAAAGGATCCGAAGAGCAACAGCACAGACCTGAAGGATCAGGAGGAGATGTCACTGAGGATAATGTCCAAGTTCCCTGCCATAGTCGGAACCATTGCCAGGGCATCCAAGGGACTGAACCCAGTAAGGCCCGACCCGAAACTTGGATATGCCGCCAACTTCCTTTACTGCAGCACTGGAAGCAGGCCCGACGCAGAACAAGAGAAGATAATGGACACCTGCCTGATCCTCCATGCAGATCATGGGAGCAATGCCTCAACCTTCTCCGCGCTTGTTACCATTGCAACCCTTGCCGATATGTACTCCGCGGTCACTTCTGCAATATCCACCCTTAAAGGACCACTTCACGGGGGCGCCAACGAGCTTGCACTCGAGACGATCAAGAAGGTTGGAAAACCAGAAAATGCAGAACAGGTCCTTTCGAAAATGCTTGCCAACAAGGAGAAGATAATGGGATTCGGCCACAGGGTGTACAAAGTTTATGATCCCAGAGCAAGGATACTCAAGGGTTTTGCAGAATCCGTTACGCATAAGAACGGTAAGGAGGTGCTGTTCCAGACAGCGGAACAGATGGAAAAGGTTATGATCTCCAAACTCGGCGAGAAGGGAATTTTCCCAAACGTAGACTTCTACTCTGGAATGGTCTATGATTCCCTCGGCTTTGAAAGCAACATGTTCACTCCCATCTTTGCGCTTGCAAGGGTCGCAGGTTGGACTGCAAGGTCTCTGGAATATGTAAAGGACAACAAGCTGTTCAGACCAAAGGCAAAATATGTCGGGGAAATCGGACCAAAGGACTACATAGAGATCCAGAAGCGCTAAACCCTGATGTACAGGTACGACAGGATAATCCGGAAGAACCATGGTCACTTCCATGATTCTTCTGCAATCTTATTTGGCAATGACAGCAGCGGGCTTCCGGTTGCACTCGGGGAACAGGATCTGTCAGGGCACCTCCTGGTACTGGGCAAGAGCGGCACAGGCAAGTCCAATCTCATATCCAACATAGTTTCTGAACTGCTTTCCAAAGGATCTGTTGTAGTGCTGGTCGACCCCCATGGAGACATGATGGAGAATCTTGTTACGACTCACCAAGAGCATTCTCTTTATATCAGCCCGTTCAGTTCCAGTGATGGCAAGCACGTGGGGTTCAATGTCCTTGGAGACGTCAGGACCGAAATGGACGCGGAGATCGCAAGCCAGTGGATCAAGGAGATTTTTTCACTCTCGTCAGATCTATCAGGCAATACATGGGGGCCAAGAATTTCTCTCATACTCGGCTCGCTTGTGAAGGAATTCCTCTTCCAGAACCCTGGGTGTAATCTGTCGGATTTTTCACTGTTCATAACCAACAGGAATGAGGTAAGAAAGTTGATCAACTCTTCCAGCAACAGGGAACTGAGTGAATTCATTTCAATGCAGCAGAGCAACTGGAACCGTTGGGTGGAGTACGTATCAAGCAGCCTTAACAAGCTGATTCCTGTCCTGTCAAATTCATTGACCAGGTTGATGGTATCTTCCAGGCACGACACCGTGGATCTTGCTGAGCAGCTGAAGAGTCGCCCACGCCTAATTGCAATCGACTGTTCTAAAAGAAAGATGCCTGAAGAGACAGGAAGAGTCCTTTCACTCCTAATGCTGATGAAGATATGGAACATCCTGCTAAGGGGTGGAAACCCAGACAGTCCAGTTTACATTGTTATTGACGAAGCTCACAACGTGCCTTCAGTTATTATGGAGAGGATATTGAGTGAAGGAAGAAAGCTGGGCATCAGGATAATTCTTGCAACACAGTTCCTAGCCCAGTTGCACAGGAGTTTTCTCGAGTCCATCGAGGGGAATGTCAGGAATTTTGTCAGTTTCAACGTATCAGAGGAAGATGCTAGGCTGCTGGCGCGAGAAGTTCCGGACAGGAAATTGCAGGGCAGGCTGATGGAAGTGCTAATGGGACAGAGGTCACACAATGCAGTTATCTGGAACTACAACGCTTCGGGCTTTCATGGGCCAACTCATCTGCGCCCCAGTTTTAATCCACCTGAATATGACCGCGACTCCATTTCCCGTGCTATCGATACACTGACCAGGAAACATGGGGAATTCGAGGAGAAGCCGGAGTTGGTCGAAGAGTCTGTTGGTCTTCATGAGAGAATTATTGACTCCGTACAGCGTTTTCTCTCACGCAATGGAATAGAAATGCGAACCGGAGAAAGAATCTCCGGATCCATCCCGGATGCGATTTTTAACTATGGCGGCACGGAGTACATCGTCGAGGTTGAGGTTTCTGATCTGTCAAGGAGTTACAGGGTACTGGAAAAGATTGCAAAGTACTCAGGAAGAAAACTTCTGATGGTGGTCCCGGAAGACCATTCCCGTTCGATTTACAGCACAATATTCAGTTCCATAAGCTTCCACAACACAAACGGCCTCGTTGCGGAAGCCGGCCCATCTGAGAGGGGATCTACTGTAAGATATTCAGACATGGGTGCGTTTTTCAGCAATATCTACGTGGTAGAGTCAAGAGGACAGAGGCTTTACCTGTCTCTCTTTGACAAACTTCTGCCTTTATCTGTAGCTGACCTTCTGAAGACAGGCAGTCCTGAGAGGAGCATGGCGAGAACCGATACTGGAAAAGTGGCCATAGAGATCCTGAAAGAGATGGCATATGCCAGGGTATTTGCAATAGACAGGAGAGTTCACAGAAGACCAGAGCATGTATCTGAATCATCGTATTCCGAGCTCATGGGAAGGATCAATGGGGGATTTCTGACTCCCGGCAGCCTTTTTCTGGCTACCGCAGGGAGGGAATCCTAATTTCTGGCCCTTAGAGTGGAGAGATATACTATCATTTTATAGAACTTCCAATGAAAAGATTATTATCATCTTTGTTGTTTTACAATTCATGGAAGCCAGGGTCGAAAACAATGGAGATTTCTATAAGGAAACATACCAATTCGTGAAGGATCATGCTGCGACAAACAATGATTTCATAAACAGATTTGCACGGGGCGATATATCCGAAGAGGAATTCAGGCGCTTTTCTGTTGAGTTTTACCATTTTACAAGAGAGTGGCCCTCCATTCTATCAATACTGCTTGTAAATACTCCGGAAGAAGCCGACGCGGAGAACCTGACAACTATACTGGTTTCTGAGCTGGGTGATGCCGATCCCAAAAAGCGGCATGAGCTACTGTACAGGAAGTATCTGAGGAGCCTTGGACTGGACCCAGCTGAGATCGTTAGGAAGAAGAAGCTCAGTTCGACTGCTGCCTGGTTGGACGGGATGAGGAATTACTTCGCTTCGAACTATTTCGAAGCCCTTGGTGCTGAATTTGGGCTTGAGAACATGGCCATACCCATGTGGGACAAGATTCTTGCTGGATTCAAGGTATGGGTTAACAAGCACCCAGAATACAAGAGCATTGACATAGAGTATTTTACCTTCCACAGGGAATTGGAGATTCACCATGAGGAGGCCATGGCCGATGTGCTTGGAGCTCACAGAGACGACCCCGTAGCAAGAAAGAACTTCAAGACAGGAGCTGACGGGATATTGAAGCTGGAAGAGAAATTCTGGCTTGGGCTTTCTGATAGCAGGAATTGAACTTCCGGCTTACGGAAAACACACCAGGCAAATATTATTACGGCACTGTCGATCCACTTGCCCTGGCAAGTGGGTCTATGAGCGACGGCGTATCCATAATTTTGGCTGTAATCAACGAGGAGAACAATATACCTCTTCTTATCTCCAGGATAGATTCCCTTATTGTCACAGGCAAGATAACTAATCTCAAGGACATTGTCTTTTGCGACGGCGGAAGCAACGATAGAACTCTTGAGGTAATAGACAGCCTCATGAAAGAGAAAAGGCCCTACGCTGTGCGTCTTGAACACCAGAATATCAAGCCTGGAACGGCACCGGCTAGCCTTGAAGCACTACATCTGGCCACAGGAAGGGACATTGTGATCATGGACGGGGACCTTCAACATCCTCCTGAAGTTATTGCTGAACTTGTTGCAGAGAAGGCAAGGGGCTATGATCTGGTTGTTGCCTCCCGCAACACGGAAGGCGGGCAGATCGAACGAACCTTGATTCGTGCCATAATAAGCCGGGGTGCAGAGTACCTGGCAAGACATACGGTAGCCCAGGCGCGAAAGGTCAGAGATCCCATCTCCGGGTACTTTATCGTTGACCGGAGCTATCTTGAGAAGCTTGAGCCGAGATCCGGCCTCTATAAACTGCTCCTCTATGTGATGGCCGCAAATCCCAATCTAAGGATATCGGAAATCCCTTTTTCTTTTGGGATGAGGGTCCACGGGGTATCGAAGTTGACGCAAAGGTCTACTCACTTTCTCAGGAGATACCTGAAAGAACTAAATTTTTACAGGGAAATCCAGAAGAAATCGAAAAATCATTCTCGAGTCACGTAGATGTTCCATACCAGCTTCATTGATATGAAGTAGTTAGGTACCAGTGCAGCAGCACTTCCGATAAAGTTACCAAGAATTGGGGTCAGACTGTAGAAGTGTAAAAGGAGATACTGGATCGATATGGACACTGCCGCTCCTATTATGTATACGAATTGAAATTTCATAAGGTTTATGAAAATCCCCAGTGGGTCTCTCGGATGCCTCCCCTGATTTCTGGTAGACCAAATGTCATTGACAAAAAAACCAAAGCATACACTCAGGAAGTTTGCGATTATCTCCACTGGCAGGAAATAACTTATTCCAAGGCCAATAAGCCCTGCCGCGATTATAAACTCGGAAACAAGAAAGCCCCCTCCACCTGTTATTACGAACTTGATTGCCCTATTTCTGTTCAACCTGTAAAAGTTCTTGATCCTCCAGAACAGGGTTCTCTGACTTTCCATGGAATCCAACCGGCTCTACTCTCTGTTTCTGGAGATCTTCCAGACCAAGTAATCGCTTGAAAAGTAATTAATGAAGAATCCGAACATTATTCCCACCAGGTTTGCGACCAGATAATTGGGGATAAGGGCGTAATCGGTCAGGCCCACGGTTGCTGCGACGTTGACTGCGGAGCCAATACCGGTAAATATGTTGTACTTCAGCAACCTAGACACTATAGAACCAGACCTTCTGTCGGAGAAAGTCCATGAGTTGTTTAGAGTGAAGTTCCAGACTATTGAAGCTTCAACTGCAATGACAGAAGCGACCGGAAGTATCAAAAGGTGCAGTCCAGAGAAGTAATATCTGAACATGTTGTCCAGCAGATAGAGGAATCCCTCGTTGATCCCAATGCCGGTAATCCCAACGAGAGCAAACTTAACAACACGGAACTTTGAAAGCGTAAGTACTGACCATAGATAACTAAGGTAAGATTGAGGCGAGCCCATTGGTGGGTTTTGGCGGGTCTTTCCTTCCATCGGAATCTCTGCAATCTTTGCGGAGCGATTCTTTATAACGACTTCCGCAAGCATAGTGCTAACGCCAGTTCTCAGGACTATATTCTCGAGAATCTGCCTTCGAGCTATAAATACGTTTGACAGCGGGTCCTTTATGCCAGAAAGCTCGCGAACAAGGATTTTGGCTATGAGGGTCTTCAGGCCGGTTTTCCCCCTCCTAGAGCCAACAACAAGATCATAACCCTCCATGGCCTTGTCCACGAGGGTAGCAAGAAATTCACCGGAAACCTTCGCAGTAGAGTCAATGACCAGAACATAATCTCCCATGGATCTTTGCATTGCCTCATCGAAATTCTCAAGGAAATGGCCCGAATTTCTGATTCTAGATATCCTAAGTCTCTGGTTGAGAGAAAATTCGTCGATCTCGAAGGGAGAACTGGGATCCTCGATGATAACTAACTCGGCATCTAACCCAAGTTCCTCAAGCCTCTCCCCTAGTCTGTTTACCTGAGTCATTTCAGATTGAGGATGAATTTGTAATGTAACAAGAGTCATGGAACTACACTCATTTAATGGCTACGCCAGGTTAAGGCTATGACGATGAAATATTTTAAATATGTTGTGACGGAACCCAAAGAAAAAATAAAACGAATATTGAAAAATTTTTCGAAAGAAAAAGTTGTGAGGAAAGGTCCTCACTTTTGTTTTGGTGGGAGCGCTTTTCTCCTATAGAAATATGTGACTCCAATTCCTGCCCCGACAATTACGATCGCTGCAATGCCTGCATCGATCGCAAAAGCACCACCGTTGTTGCCTGTAGTACTGGGAGCGAAGTCAGTGGACACATTCTGGCTCTTCCCATTCACCGTAATGGTGACCGGGTTGAGGAATGAATACGTTCCATGGTTCAGAATATAGGCCTGGAACTGGTAGGTCCCATTGGGAAGATATATTGGGAATTCAAGGGGGGCGGGAACTGTAACCAGATCCATGCAGCAAGTTGCAGCAATAGAACTGCTGAACGGTATTCCAAACGTCAAAGTCACTCCCCACTCCGTCCCGCTGGGAATTCCCTTAGACGAGAAGAACAGGGGATAGGACTTCTGTTGGATCAGATGAAGGCTGACAGAGGCGTTTCTATCGTTGATTGTGAAAGTGCCCGTAGTGTTCTCGAACCCGTATTGACCACAAACCATGACTGAATAGTTGTATATTCCTGGCATAAGGTTGGCAAACGTGTACTGGGGATTATATGTGTTGTACGATCTCAACACGGTTGAATCATTCATGACCATTACCTGCCACGCCGGAATACTCACAGGTGGGTTAGCAATTGTAAAGTTCGCACTGTATGTCTTGGGTGCAGGTTGTATTGTCAATCCAAGTGTGATATTGGAACCGTCTATGGTAAATTCACCACGTGCCGGAGACAAAGTATAGCCATTGATGTGGTTATATATCTTATACTGGTATGTACCATTTTGCAAGCCTGTTACAACAGAATATATCTGCCCGCCACTAAGACTTGTTCCAACACAGACTCCATTCAACGTGTAAACGTCAGCTGAAAAATCCATCTGCGTGTTAGGGATTATTGTTGAAGACGGGTTGGTAATTGCAAACCTGGCCCGGTAAGTGGATTGTGGAAGAGAGAAGGAAATGTTGAGCAAAAGCGAGGCTCCATGCACAGTGAAGGCCCCACTACTGGGACTGCCCACATAGTTGAACAGAGTTACCGTAATAAAACTGTATGTTCCGTTTACCAGATTGAAAGTAACATAATTGTCTCCCGGATAGCTCTCATTGTCCAGACTGAAACCAAGATTGTTTCCAACGCAAACAAAAAACCCCATTTTTGTCTGCAATCCGGTTTCGACAAACTTCACCTGGTAGGTTTTTCCCAGGGAGAACGTGAGATGCACAGTGCCGTTTGAAGCGACCATTATGGTTCCGGATGCAGGGGATAGGGACGTTCCGTAAGGAGAGGTGATTGAGTAAGTATAGTTGCCCACGTATAGATTCTGAAACTCTATCGATGCCCCATTAGAAGAGAGGGTCTCGGGAGGATAGAAAATGTCTATGCCACT
Source organism: Thermoplasmata archaeon (assembly GCA_021817735.1). GTDB lineage: Archaea > Thermoplasmatota > Thermoplasmata > Thermoplasmatales > Thermoplasmataceae > JAKAFX01. Next base: position 27,167 of record JAKAFX010000001.1, read on the forward strand.
TAGCTGAACAGTCCAAGCCCACGATATACCATTCAATACACTGGGTAAATTAGTGACATTGAAATATTCATTGAAAAATGGTTTGGGTATAGAAACATTAGCGAAGGTAATTGGCACGTTAACATCATGCCCGTTCACAATGGCTGTTCCGCTGAATTGTTCGGCGACATATTGGTTTGTCTGGCTAATGGAAGCGTACACATTATTGAAATAATAACTTCCATTGCTCACCAGCAGAGATATCCTATCTCCAGTGGAATACACCGTAGATGGATAGTAGCCCGGGCTCGTCCCATACGACAATCGCCAATAAGTTCCAGCAGGAAGGCCTGTTTCTGTAAAATTGAGGTAGTACATGCCCACAATCTTTGGGGTGTACGTACTTCCAGAAATTTGCCCCTTTGCGACCCCCATGTCGGAGGTCCCGTACGAACCAATCATCAAAGACGCTACTGCAATGGTCAGCACGACCAAAGCCAACGATCTTTTGTCTGAATTAGTCTTCGACATTAGTACGGCATGATCGTGATTATATAATAATTTTTATTTAAAGACGTTGAACCTCAGAAGATTAGTCTAATTTACACATACTAAATAGTTTTATAACTAGATATTGTAAAATATCGCATATAATGAAGGGCCGGGTCCGGGAATTGAACCCGGGTCCGGGGATCCACAGTCCCCAAGGATATCCACTACCCCACCCCGGCCATTTCCACGCTGAAATGTAATTTTGCTTAATATACTTCGTTTGGATGGTCTGTCATCATTCAAACCTGACTGAAAACAACACACCTTCTACAGGGGCTCTTTCCCGGGTGTGATGCTTATAGATCCGCGGTACATCCAGGGTAACCCTTACCATATGCTCGATTCTGCCAATTTTCTGGTAAAGTTTCTCCAGATAGTCAATCGACTTGAGATTATGAATTGCATAGAGGTATTGTGCTGACTCTGCAGCCTTCATTATGAACTCTCTATCCAACCTGGAAGTTGAATCTCCCCATGGTGGATTCATCAGAACCGTGTCGAACTTTTCCGTGATGGTGCCGATCTCTGCAAGCACAGCATCAACATTCATTCCTGCCGTGTTCGCCCTTGTCAGGTTAACCATGTCCGGATCGCTGTCATATGCAGTGACCCTGCTGGCTCCAAGCAGGATGGCACCTACTGCAAGAATTCCGTTTCCTGTTCCAAAATCCGCTACGCTCTTTCCGGAAATGTTGCCGTCTGTGAACGCCATATGGCACAACCTGGCTGCAATTCCCGGTGTCGTAGGGTACTGCCCCAATGAAAATTTGTAAGTCGAAGGAAATTTCAACTTCGACAATGTAATTTCGATTTGCTTGAGCGATGGAGTTACAGTGTTCAAACTCACTGACTGGAGCCCATCGAAATCATAACTATTTCGCTGGCCAGTTTGTGTGCCCTGGCAGGGTTCTCTCCCCTTTCCTGCAGGAGCTTCTCTATCCTCTTGACTGCCCTGTATCTCTTCCATGTACCTTGTTCGTGAGCAGCAAGAACCACGTAGGAGGCTATCTCCCTGTCAACATTTATTCCAAATCTTTCCTTCAGCTTGATCTGCCACACTGGTATCAGGATATCAGGTATGGAACCGAGACTGGCGGACCTTCTCTTCTCGTATATAATCCTGTCAATCTGGTCCCGCCTCCTGGAGCTTGCCATTGATACACATTAGCAAATGCATGGACTTAAAGATTTTGCAGACTAGGAAAAAATGTATTTGGCGCGGCTAAAACTTGAGCAGTTTCAGCAACAGCGCCTTCTCAGTGTGTAGCCTGTTCTCTGCTTCGTCGAAAACAAAACTCTGGCCTCCGTCTATTACCTCAGCAGAGACTTCGAGTCCTCTGTGTGCTGGCAGACAGTGAAGGAACATGGCAGTTGGGCTGGCCTTCCTCATCAGAGCGGGGGTAATCTGAAATCCGGAGAAGGCCTTCTCCTTCTTTTCCTTCTCTTTCTCTTCTCCCATGGAGATCCACACATCGGTGTAAACAACGTCAGCTTCAGTTACTGCCACTGAGGGATCATTTGATATCTCTATTTTTGCAGAGGTAGACAGTGACCTTGCCTTGGAAACAAACTCATCCTTTGGCTCATACCCCTTCGGAGTTGCTATGGTTACATTCACTCCTGAAACTGCACCTGCCATCATCAGGGAATTTGCGACATTGTTCCCGTCACCGATATACACCAGCTTTAGGCCCTTTAGTCTACCCTTCCTTTCAAGGACTGTCATGAAATCCGCAAGCATCTGCACTGGGTGTTCCACGTTGTCTAAGGCATTTATGACTGGAACCGAGGCATTGAGGGCGAGTTCCCTTACATTGGCATTCTCAAAGGCACGGTAGGCAATCACATCCACAAATCTAGAAAGGACTTTTGCCGTATCAGATATGGTCTCTCCACGTCCCATCTGCAGATCATTGGGGTTAAGATAAATGGAATGACCACCCAGCTGCCTCATGGCTACTTCGAAAGAAACCCTTGTTCTAGTGCTGGGCTTTTCGAAGATCAACGCAAGGACACGGTTTTTGGCATCCTCGTAGGAGTCGTACCTTCCTCTCTTCAGTTTGAGCGCAAGTTCAATGATGTCTGTGAAGTCCTCTTTCATGTCAGCTACTGAAATTATGTCTCTCTTCATGATATCACTTCAGGAGTTTGGGAATGTCTGTGGGGAAGTCAGCGACTTGGACTCCAGCCGAATTGAACGCCTTTATCTTCGACTCTGCGGTTCCTGAACCTTTCTCTATGATGGCTCCGGCATGTCCCATCCTCTTTCCAGGGGGAGCGCTTCGTCCGGCTATATAAGCAACAACTTTTTTCTTGACATTGTGCTTAATGTAGTCTGCAGCCATCTCCTCATTGACTCCGCCTATTTCACCCACCAGGACAATCTTTTTGGTATCAGGATCATCATTGAACACCTTCAAGACATCTATGAAAGTAAGCCCAACAACTGGATCCCCACCAAGCCCTATCACGGTGCTCTCGCCGTAACCTGAATTTGTGAGTGCTCCGACAATTTCATAGGTCAGGGTTCCGCTCCTGGAGGCAACCGCCACGTCACCCCTTTTGAATATATGGTTAGGCATTATGCCGATCTTGCACATGCCAGGTCTGGTAATTCCAGGTCCGTTGGGTCCGATAAGGGTTATGTTCTTACGGGATGCCTCGTAGAAGATCTCCATGGTGTCGTGAAATGGCACATGCTCTGTAAGTATGTAAATGAGCCTGATTCCCGAGTCTATGGCCTCAAATGCAGCATCCTTGACATATGGTGCTGGCACCGAGATCATGGATGCATTGGGCGCCAGGTGCATCGTATCCGCCACAGTGTCGTAAATCTGAACGCCGTTGACCTTTTCACTGGACTTTCCAGGAGAAATTCCTGCAACCACCTTGGTTCCAAACTTGATCATCTCTCCAGAATGGAATTTACCCTGATGTCCGGTTATTCCCTGAACTATCACCTTCGTGTTTGCGTCTACGTAGTTATTCATCAGTTACCACCTTCTCTCTTTACAGCAGCCTCAATTGCGCTCATCATGTCCGAGAACGCATCTACTCCGTTCTGTTTCAGGATTTCACGACCTTCAACTTCGTGTATACCGCTGAGCCTGACCACAATGGGCTGCTTTATCCCATATTTCTTCTTTGCTTCCACGATTCCGTTTGCAACAGTATCACATTTTGTGACGCCACCGAAGATGTTAACCAGTATTGTCTTGGGGTTTGCTTTCAGGACCAGGTCAAACGCATCTATGACGATGTCAACAGAGTCGGTGCCTCCTAAGTCCAGGAAATTCCTAGGCTTCCCCTTGTGAAGGGTGAGGGCATCAAGTGTCGCCATTGTTAGTCCAGCTCCGTTTGCGATTACCCCTATATCGCCCTGCAGCTCGACAAAACTGTATCCCCTGCCGTTGGCCTCAAGTTCCAACGGGGTTTTTTCTGGATCAGTAACGTTAAACTCCTTGTGTCTGAACAGCGAGTCAGAGTCGATGACAACCTTTGCATCTGCGGCAATGAGTTTTCCGTCACCAGTAACCACGAGAGGATTGATTTCCACCAACTCGCAGTCGTACTTATTGAAGATGGAATACAATTTACCTAGCAGGGATCTGAACTGTGGGGCTATTGCAGGATCCAAGTTCATGAACTTGATCGCTTCCTTCGCGATATAGTCAGAATAACCCATTAGTGGATCTATCAGCCGCAGGAAAATCTTCTCGTGAGGCAATGACTCGATTTCAACGCCGCCCTCAGTGGTCGCCATAAGCATAGGCTTTCTTTCAGTCCTGTTCAATGAGAAGCTCACATACATTTCCTTCTTGATATCGATCATTTCCTCGACAAGCAACTTGGTTACTTTGAGTCCACGCACTTCGGATCCAAGCAGTGAATCGATTGCTGGTCTAAGGTCGCCTTCAGACTTCACAAATTTAATGCCGCCAGACTTTCCTCTTCCTCCCAAAAGTATCTGGGACTTCACAACAACTGGCTTCTCATATTTTCTAACATCCTCCTTCTTCTCGACCAAATATCCATCTGGAACAGGGATACCGTTTGCCCGGAAGATATCCTTCCCAAGGTATTCATAGAGATTCAATGAAACACCACGGACTGGGATTGTAAGTCTCAATAAGAATGTTTGGCGCAGGCGATTGATAAAAGAAAGCCTGCCTGCCGCACATCGCGGCGACACGCAGGCTACAAAAAACAGGAACCCGAAAAATGTGGAATGCCCTCAGTAGGGCATTTCTCCGCCCATGCCGCCCATTCCACCGGCTGGTGGTCCAGACGGGGCACTCTTCCTGGAGGCTATGACATCATCGATCCTGAGGATCATTGTTGCTACCTCAACTGCGGACTCAAGAGCATGCCTCTTGACTCTAAGCGGGTCATAGACACCAGCTGAAGCCATATCGACGATTGCATTCTCGCTTAGCCCTATTCCAAAGGTAGTGTTTCCCTTCTCGTGGCTTGCCTTGAGCTTGATCAGCGTGTTTATAGGATCCATGCCAGAGTTCTCTGCCAGAGTCCGTGGAACTACTTCCAGAGTCTTGGCAAAAGCCTCTATTGCAAGCTGCTCCCTTCCACCCACGGTATTTGCGAAGCTCCTTATCTTCATGGATAGCTCCGCTTCAATTGCCCCTCCGCCTGGAAGGTACCTTCCGTCTTCCTTGGTTATGGCAGCAACTCTTATGGCATCATTCAAGCTCCTTTCTATCTCGGATACGACATGGTCGGTGGCACCTCTAATGAGTATGCTTACGGCCTTGGGGTTAGCACAGCCGGTAATGAAGGTCATCCTGTCATCACCGATCTTTCTCTCCTCCACCTTCTCAGCCTTTCCTAGAGCCTTATCATTGAGGTCGTCCAGTTCTGTCACTATCTTGGCACCCGTGGCTTTTACCAGCTTTTCCATATCGCTCTTCTTGACTCTTCGTACTGCGTATATGCCTTCCTTTGCCAGGAAGTGCTGGGCCAAGTCATCTATTCCCTTCTGGCAAAGAACCACATTCGCGCCGCTGACCTTGATCTTGTCAACCATCTTCTTGAAAGTGTCAGATTCCTGAGACATAAAGTCCTGGATTCTGGATGGGTCCGTGATCTGGACTTTTGCCTCGATCTCCGTTTTCTTGATTTCCAAGGCAGAGTCGATCAGAGCTATCTTTGCACCCTTAACCAGTGAAGGCATCTTGGGGTGCACCTTTTCCTTGTCTATCACAAGGCCGGTCACAAGTCCTGTGTCAGTTACGCTTCCACCGTTCTTCTTGTCCACCTTGATGTTCGATGGGTCGACGGTGATCTTCCCGTTTCTCTCCTCTGCAACTGCATTCACTGCCCTGACCACAAGATCTGCAAGAAAATCGTATGCAATCCCTGTGTTCTTGCCAGAAAGTGCAGTAAGGGCGACATTTCTAAGGGTCTTATCGTCTGAAGCGCTAATTGACAATGTATCTAGGAGCTTCTTAGCCTCATTCATTGCAATACGGTATCCGTTTGCAATAACAGTGGAATGAACCCCCTGTTCAAGCAGGAATTCTGCCTGCTTCAGGAACTCCCCTGCAAGTATAACTGCGGTGGTCGTTCCATCGCCAACAGAGACATCCTGTGCCTTTGCGACTTCAACAATCATCTTTGCAGTGGGGTGGTCGACATCCATTTCCTTCAGGATAGTTGCCCCGTCATTTGAAATGACGATATCGCCAATTGAGTCAACTAGCATCTTATCCATGCCCTTTGGCCCAAGGGTTGTCCTTACTGCATCAGCGATTGCCTTTGCCGCTTCGATATTGGCTTTCTGTGCATCTTTTCCCTGTTCTCTCTTTGTTCCTTCCTTAAGAATAAGGATAGGCATCTGTCCTCCTAGCATTTAATTTGACACCTCGGTCGATTGTGTAAGTTAGGACTTCTATATAAACGTTGTTTTTGTAACCATACCCATCCAGGCTCAAAAACCCCTTATAATAAGCCTTACGCTTATGATTGACCAGTCGAGGCATACTTATAACATATCCTAGTTTTCCAGGAAACTTTGAGGGGCATCGCAAGGCACCAGAAATATCGCAAATCATGGAAAGCGGCTAAAAGACGGTCACCTGTAACTAGTTTATATATAAGTCGTTGATATTACTACTTGATGTTAATCGAAGACATGAATAAGCTCCTGGACAAGAGAACTGTCATCTCATATTTCACCAACGAGCCTTCCTTGGAAGAAGTGCTGACCGACGAGAGGATTGCCGTTGCAAAGATACGGATAACGAAGGACGGAGGACTCATTATTATCAACTGGGTGAAAGATATGGAAGCTGGAGGCGAAGGAAAAGCTTCAGCGATAACAATAGATCTTAAGGGAACCAAGACCCTTGAGTTCTTCACCAATCTAATCAAGATACATTCTGTTGTAGTAGACGGGATTCTGCTGAGTACAGCGATCGTCAGTTTTAGCTTCAGATACCATCACAACGATCATCAGCATGTCTCAGACCTAATCTCGAAGTATGGCAAGGAACTGGCAGGTTTTGCCGTCCCTTATATGGGTCCATCCACCGGGTTAATTAACTCACTGAAGGAGATTTCCTTTGACGTTCCTCTTCATTATATGGAGGTGGTATGTACGGTTCCGCCCAATATAATGAACATCAGCAAAGACAATGTCATAATGACATTCGGCAATAACTGGCTGAGGGAAGTCAAATATCTCCTTGGAGAGGAGACTCATGCCGTGTATTATGAGCGGAATGAGGTTCTGAGGGAGGATCTCAAGACCACTGAGATTTCCAGATCCGAAAAAATCTATGAGACCACATTTGACAATCCCATCATAACTTTCTTTTACGAGGAATGCACAAGGAAATCCATAGCGCCTCTTGGGATGGGGCAGAGACTAAATGGAAGAACGTTCTCGTATTACGTGATCGTACCTGAATTCCACCTGTCCGAGTTTACTTCCATAATGCTGGAGGCATTCCAGAAGATGAAAGACTGGAAAATGAACCTTCAGTATAGCAGCGATGTTTCATCTCTGTAAGCCTATCAAACTCAGGGGCCGCTTAGCCGGTCTTCCTTTCTAATTTCAGCACCAAGCCTTCCAAGGGGATAGTCGTTGGGATCGACAAACCGGACGATGCGAGAAAGCCGGGGATGGCGTGATGTTAACTCTTTGTAAAGTTCATTGGCGATCTTCCTTATCTCGAAATGTGCCGCACTGCCGGATCGTAACTCCATGAAATAAGTCATCTCCCTAAGATCTATTTTGAACAATATTTTCTGGTAGAAGGCAAATGGGACTACATATTGTGCCCTAGTAATCCCAGCTTCAGGAAAAATGTCCTCCCAGAGTTGTTTTGCCCGTTCCATGGTGTCAGAGTATGCCTTCCTCAGTCCAGGGGATTTCATGACACTCTCGGGAACTATGTATTCGGATAGAGGGTTCACAGGGCGTTTCAAAATTGTCATCATCCGGTGCCTTTGGAAGTCCCGGAGCGTTCCCAGTGAGCAAGTAACGGAACATATGTATTCAGGGATTTCAAAAATCCTCCCTGGTTTCTGCCTTCGATTTTCTCTAAGCCCTGCAATGCGGTTGATGTATGAGACAACCTCACTGTTTTCTGACGATAGTGCATTGCCTGCATCGGTGATTCCTGACTTCAGGAATCCCAGTGCTATTCCCATGGTGTCCAGCACGTCCGACTCATCTTCACATTTCAGGATTCTGGCTTGTGATTGTTCTTGAGACTCTTTGAAGGTAGTCTCAAGGTGATCTCTGGCCATGTTGAACTCCTGGCTCTCCTTTCCATGCCTGCTAACAGCGTTGTCTATTAGGTTTGGAAACTCGGTCCTCAGTTCTAAATATAGACTTTCAGCGACGTGACTGAGTTCTGGTATCCCCGATGAATTCAACTTCTGGATCAGGTCAATGTAAGCCCGACCATTGCCCGAGACTCCAAGGTTTGTGAGCGTGGAGAATGGAAGGCAAAACCGGGCATCATCGAGCGCCCTTGCTTTTATGGCTCTTTCATATGCTTTGCTTGCAGAAGCTATTTTCTTATCGTCACTGAGTTGATCGTATGGAACTATTTTGCCGTCGGCGTCCCTGAAGCTGTAACCGCTCACTGGATATGTTGACCTGTAGTAAGAAATAGCCCTGTTCATTACATTTCTGTAAAGCCTGAAGAGGTCATCGCAGATTCCGCTGTATCTGTCCCAAAATTTTTCCGGAAAACCAGTTCTGGCAGCTTCGAGGTAAAGCCTTGATCCTTCCTGGTACTCCACATACCTCGAGGATTTTTCGAGAAATGATAGTCCTATCCTCTTTTCCTCCATGGTCCATGTGCAGAGATTGGACACATTCTGAATGGCAACCTGTGCCGTCACAAGCTCGGCGACAGACTCGTCTCCATACTCAAGAAAAACTTTCCTGTAAAAATCCTCGCCCCTGGTTTCGCTGGCCGAAAATTCTCTGTCATAGACGACCCTGATGTCGAGTTCGGATGTCCTGCTGTATCTTGACATCAGAGCTCCCCTGTCTATCATCTTCCTGGTCTTGATTATGAATATATCCTTGTCACGGTTAGAAAACTCTTCCATAATCAGCAAGGGGTCGGATAAATTAATAATCTTGCCTGGGCAGGTCAAGGGGAATTAAGGTATGTCCTCCTGTAATACCTGTAGTATCTTTTCCAGGCTTCATTCATGCTGAAGGACTTCAACAAGCTAAGCGCAATCCATCTTGGAATGCTTGGATTCCTGACAGCAAGGTAACACAGTGTTCCCTCAAGGAGGAGGCCCTTTCTCCGCTTCCTTTTAGGAGAGAAAAAGTTAGCCAGTAGCTCTGCATGGACCATGTTACACCTGACAGCCTCAGCATACCGGTATCTGCCATTATTACTATAGAGGAATACGGCACTTTCCATGCTTCCTTCATAGAATTCACGCTTTTGTTGAAGAAAAACCTGCAGGGGAACGTCGAGCGTGGTAAGACTTTCATGAACCCTGTACATTGTGACCTCTTGGGATGAGACAATAAGTCTGCTACCTCTTGCAAGCGCGGCGAAGAACAGGTACTTGTCAATTCCTCTAACTATCTGCCAGAATTCGTCCTGTATAGATTCAAAGAACTTCTTCGATACACTGATGGCACTTGCATACCAGTCGGCCTTGTACTTGAGTGCCCGTCCAACTGCCCTCAGGGGAAGATCCCCATCCAGAATGATATCCCGTTCAGGATTTTCATTGACTTTTCTCTCCATCCTTTTACCGGATTCATCCACAGGGATGATGGCATCGTGGAGAAAAGTCAAATTAGTGTCTCGAAAGTATTCATTAACAATTCTCAGTTTGTCCCGGGAAAACATGTCATCATCATCCAGAAAGCATAAAACATCCCCCCTGGCCTTCTTGAGCCCGAGGACCATCTTCCTGGCCAGCGACTTCTCCTGGGTATAAATATCCACCACTCCCTTTTCTGTTAGAAACCGATCAATTTCCTGATCGCGAAAGTTTTTCACCACAATGATCTCAAACCCGTCACTTGGAAATGCCTGATCCAAAACAGACTCTACAGCGCTTCTCATGTACTGCTTCCGGTCGTGCACCGATATTATGACTGAGATCATTCCTGTTCACCGGTTTCAGCGAAACACATCAATAAGGAAACAACAGGATAAGTTATCTTGAACACGCCTGGTACTCCCGTCTATTATCGCACAGTGGTCTCACACCCACTTCTTTTCAGTATAATCGACTTTATCCCTAGTTTCCTGCCGAGCTCTCCCTCTATATCCTCCCTGTCTCCCAGAATGACTGACCTGTTGAGATCGATATCCATTTCCTTTACTGCCCTGACAATCAGCTCCGTCTTGGGTTTTCTGCAACTACAGTTTTCATCGGGTCTGTGTGGGCAGAAGTAGGTTGCATCCACATAAACGCCACTCTCTCCTAGGGAGTGTATTACTGCGTCATTGAATTCCCTGAATTCCTTTTCTGTAAAATATCCCCGATTTATCCCTGACTGATTGGTTACGATTACGATGAGGAACCCTTTCTCATGGAATTCCTTCAGGATCTCAACGGCATCATTGTAAATCACAAGATCCTCTATTCGGTGACAGTAAGGGCAATCGCGATTGATTGTGCCGTCACGATCTGTAAAAAGGGCAGGTCTCAATGTCTACCATTATGGGTCGGAGCTATTTTTCATTTTTTGATCCAGTCCTTCCAGGTAGGAATACTCCCGATCTCAGTCTCCAGTATTCCACTACAAGGATAAGCATCAGAGCCAACGCTGAAATTCCATCATAGTTGTATGTTATGAAATCGAAAAATCCACTCATAAAAGGTGGATGCGCGTATCTGTAAGAAATATCTACTGTGGTGTTTCCGGAGACGCTAAGTATGTAGGTTGATGTTGCAGGGATGTAGTCTCCAGTTGATTCGGGAGAAAATACATATACTCCCATCGGAAGTTGCAGAAGCATTACTGTAGTGTTTGCAGTATAGACCCTGTTTGAGATCATTGTAGACCAGCAGTTGTCTGGGGGGATTCCCGACTCTATGATCCGAACAGCATAAAGCATGGCTGAAAAACCCACTGGTACAACTACGCCGCTGCCTTCTACCCTGAATGCGGTAGAAAACAGATGAGTCTCATACCCTTTGATACATGGTACGCTGAAATTGTAGGTTCCATTTGGGAGAGTGAAGTTAATCACTGGCAACCCTGAAATCACGATGTCTCCCGACTCGTTTATTGCCCATGGCATACCTGCGGGGAGTCCGTTCTCACAAAAAGTCACAACGTATCCCGCGGGCGGATGAACATAATAATGAATTGAGGTGTTGCATAGGTTGACATATCCTTGGGGGAGCAGCAGGTTGCTGCATACTGACATGTTGGCTGATCTGCCAATGAATACTGAGACGTTTTTCTGATGGCTCTGGGAAAAGTCAATTATATTTACTGTCTCGATAACGGCGCCACTTGCCTGGTCTTGGATAACTAAGGATATATTAATGGGTATAGGTGATTGAAGATCAAAAACCGAGTCGCAGAGGACCCCAGATGAGGTGTTGAAAGCTGAGTTGACCCTGATTGAGACGGGGTTGCTAACCTGCACGGGGAAGGTCATGCTGGTCCTGAATCCATGTGGCGTCTCCGTAGAGGTGGTGAAATTAAGGTAAACATTGGTATTTTGAGTGTACATATAATGTTGTATATTGACATTTACTGTAAGATAGGCCGTGACCGTTGCAAGCTCCATTACAGTCTGGTTGAAATAGCCTGCCGCAGGAATTGAAATACTCGCCGCAATAGTATATTGGAAGGCGTAGTTCCGGTTAATCCTGAAAGTGATATTGCTATTGCTGTGTGCAGTTAGATGTGTAGTAAGGAAAGATACTTGTGGAAGGGCCATAGAAAAGAGGAATGTTACATTGCAGGTTAGGGCTCCCTGTGTTGGTACAGGAAGAGGAGAAATCAGCTCAGATTTCCCAGCGATCGTAGCGTTGTAGGTCCCAAGATATGTAGTCCCCTCAGTCTCAGTCAGTGCAGTATTCGGCAAAACAATTACAGCATGGCCGTCGTGGACAAAAGGCTGAATCCCGGGCACATGCCCAAATTTCCTGTTGATCAAGTTCAACCATCCTGAGGCGCTTGATCTCAAAGTCGTATTCACAGCGCAGGACTTTACGCTAACATTGAACCCATTCAAGGGGACCATTTCAGAGAATGCAGAAATATTGACAGTCGACGCTAAGATCGCCTGGGATCCTCCAGAGACAACGACAGGAACGCAGCTAGAGTTTCCTATTGCGCTGTAAAAAGGCCCAGAAATGTATGCGATACTACCATTCGTGAGAAGGAGGAAATCTGCCAGCGGATTTCGTAAATACGATGGGAATGTCATCCTGCCGTTGTTAATTCCAAGGCGAGAGCAGTAGGAGACCAAGCTGGAATTATTCACCTGGATTTCATTGAATTGCAATCCCTGCCGATCAACCCAGTCCTGTGAATTTATTCTTGCAGAGAGATTCCATATAGTTGAATTGGAACCAATTCCCAAACTCATATTGTAGTACAGGGTCAGGCTGGATAAAACGGAGGACAAGTTTTCATGCATGTAGCTGAGATTAACTGAGAAGGTCAGAATCGATTTCGCGTATATTGAACCGGTATCAGGCATCTCCTGTCTTGCAAGGCTAGTACCGTTTAGCCTCACATTTATGCAATTATCACCATAGGGATTGTTTCCGCTTACCTGTATGGTAAAGGCAAGGGAATCCACGATTAGTTTTCCCCCGTACGCAGTGCTGGAAATGAATTCGATATTCTGGGGGGATGAAATTGGGTTACCGGAGGAAATTATGCATCCCGCGCTGAATCTGGTTGTTTCATTGCTGCTCGCAAGTCCCGATATGAAGGATCGAAAGAGTGATATGTTGCTGGAATGAAACATGATGGCCTCATGAGGGAATGTGGCCCCGGATGCATTTGAGATTGTTGAATTCCACATACATACATTCGTTCTTGAAAAGTTAGCATATCCGTCGATAATCAGGGAACTGTTCTTCATAAAGATGGAGGCTTTAATTCCACCCTGACCCCCGCAACTCAAGAATTGTGAGCAGCTTCCAGTACTCATTACCAGGTTTGAGTTGCAGAGCATTAGTTCCCCTCGGTTCAACAGCATCGCATCCCGTTTCTCGAATATAACGCTGGCCCTTTGAATCCTGAGGACAGAACCGCTCGTCACGGTCAGATTGTTGAAAAGGTAACAGTAGGATCTTGTGAAGTTGTTTCCTATGGTCGAGATCGAAGTGGGAAATGGCTTGTGCTCATACGGGCCGACTTGGGATGACACTGGCGATACCGTACTGTATTGCGGGGCCGTGAACCCTGCAGGAGCTGCAAGTAGAAGTACTGAGAGAAATAGGATTATCAGTCTCACTGAAAGTGATTATTACGATATAGAAATAGTGACGGAGTACATATTTAGCATAATTCCAATTAGTGCACAAATTATACTTATACCGATTATGGTATTTCGCCTACATGAGTGACTTTATCTTTTCCTCCATCTGCCTCCAGGTCTTACTGTGTTCCTTCAGGTAGCGCATGTCTCCGCTGTTAATCCTCAGTTTGAGCGGTTCTGATTCTGAATTGAACCGCTCGTATTCACGGAAAACGAGGGATTCCAGAAATGAATCGGCTAGCCTGACATAACGATTTTCCCCATCACTTCTGTACTTCCGGAGGTACAATTGTGACAGAACAAATGCAGCCATGAGATGAACCTGCACCGCTATCCTCCTGGGAAATCTTTCCAACCGAATTCTTTCCAGCACATCACGAAGGGAGAAGTTGCAGGCAATCATTGAATCCCTGTATCGAAGAAGTGAGCTGTTGATTCTCAGCGATCGGGTGCGTGATCGGTGTTTCTCGGTTGACGTTCCCGTTGAGTAGAGATATGACCGAGGAAAATCTCCTTGTTCCACAGGGATAAAGACAATGCCAAATGTCCGGCTGATCCTGGCCAGGAAATCGGTATCCCAACATACCCTGAGCCCTTTCCATCCTCCCGTTTCCTCAAGAATCTTTCTAGGATAAACAGAGATAGCCGAATATAGGACCTTTTTCTCCCTGCTCTTGATGAACCTGTCTATTACGTCTGCCCAGGAAGGAGAATAAATCTTCTCCGGTGAGAATGTAACTATATAGTTTCCAGTGCTCTCTGCGACGCACCTTTGAAGATCCAGGCCATAGATTCCAGATGACTCTATTACTGTAAGATCATCATATTTCCTTACCAGATCATTAAGTTCCATTGCAACTCTCGGGTTGTCGAGATGAGATACAATCATTATTTCACGGGGAATTCCAATCTCGTCAGCTATATCATCCATGCAGATTATGGACTTTTCAATGCCAGTAACGTTGTTGGGCACGATCCCTATGAAAGTAAGTTTCCGTTTCTTCTCCTCCTCTGGCGAAAAGAAGAAAGGCTCGCCCATAAACTGCACAGGGATTGTCAAATCCACATCAGTGATAACAAAGAAAACGTCTTTGATAAATCTTCTGACATTTCCCAAAAACTTGAATGACTTGGTTTCCCCATATCGGGAGGTAAAATATCTAAAGCCTCCATTTGTGAATTGCCCTTCATGGTACTTCCAAAATGCATGAAGTCAGAGAGACAAGTAGCAACGCTTGCTAATCGAATATTTTCTTGGGATCGAAATCGCGCTGTAATTCATGCCAGCCACAAAATTGCATGGCCTGCAATGCAGTAATCTGAAATAACCCGTTATATTGCCATAATACGCCCGCATCCCGAGCGCATCTCAAGCAGTACTCCTCGTCCGGCGACATAACCGGGCATATGAATGTAGTTCTGCGTGCTTCAAACGAGAAATCTGTTTCAACCAATGCGGTGAAGTTACGTGTTATATTTGCGAGTAAGTTGTCAAACCAGTCATGCATATTGAATCGAGCAGTCCTGCCATGGTTGCGTCGATTCAGGTGGAAAATACTGGGTGCAGGCAAAATAGATGACATTGATTCTAACCGTACATCACTAAGGGGTATTCGCTTTCGAGACGCTTATTAGACTGCTGGAGTGAGGGATAGCTGCCTCCAAATCTATTTCTTGTTTTCCTTAGATCGGCGAGCATACTGCAATTCTTTGAGTAACTATCCCAGTGAAACGGATCTGCTAGTTATTGCACCATGTAGTCCTTCAGCCTCAGATTGAAGTAGGAGATTAAAGACTGTTTGTTTCCTTTACTGTGGCCAACGAATAATGTTGCAGCATTACAAAGGAATGTGGAGGGTCAAGATCAATGTCAACATCGGTCACAAACTGTTCCAGCAGTATGGAAAGATAGGAGTATCGTCGCTCTCCCAGTAAGATCGTGACCTGAACTCATCCAAAAAAGCATTAATATTAACCGAGTCTCATTCACATGCTCATAATGGTCTTAGATCCTTCGACCATAAGCTACTTTGCTGTAGTTGTGGCACTTGGAATCATGCTGGGAATTCTTGTGTTTGTATCCTATGTCATCATACCATTCATCACGAGTTCTGCACAGAAGAAGATCAGAATAGACTCTGGTCTACTGCTGGGAAGAGGGCTTGTTTTGGTGCGTACGTTTGGTATAGCTGCAATATTATTCTCAATCCTTTCGGTATTGCTCAGTTCTTGGGATGTTTCTCCCAGTTTGTCTTCATTACTGACAAGTCTTTATCCAGTTTCATATGCACTGCTTGTATTCTATGTGATTCTGTTTGAAGGTGTGGTGTTCCCCAGTACCACGCGTTTTTCGCACGTTGCACAGTACCAGATCAATTCCGCTTACGAGAAATCTTATCCACACTTCATACTTGGAGAAAGAATGCTCAAAAGAATTCACATAATCAGCATTACAGTCTCTGCTATCATGTTATTCGGAGTATTGGTTTATATCGTTTAAGGCCTCTGAAAGAGGATTCTACTGCCATCTCCATCCCCCGGGTTAAAGGCTATCCACAAACTCGACAGTTAAGCCTGAAGGTGATTCTTATCAAAAGTCTATTTAGCAGAGACCTCATCTCATTTTGCATTGTCCAGAGGATCAAAGGACGCAAAATCAAGGAAGAGCACAATTGAGCCAGAGGAGATCGAGGTCTCATACAACGGGCAGCAGAAAGGGGGTTTAGGCACATTCACCATTTCACTGCCGCCAATGGTGGGGCTAAAGAGAGTAGATATTGCAATGATTTCAAGCAGCGGGTTCGAGAAGCTGGCAAGGGTGACAATGCGAAGTGATGGCAGGTATCATCTCGAAACGAGGCTAGACGGAGCCGGTGAATATTCAGCCTCAGTAGCCGTATACGGCTCGACAGGAGTCGTGATCAAACCTTTCTCGTTTAAGGTGGAATCTATCAGAACTCAGCCCGAAGAAAGGAAAAAGAGAGATTCAAAACCGTCGAAGCCAAGTAAACAGCCCAAGGTGCCGCGGCAAGCGAAAATATCAAGGACTCCAGGCAAGATCGCTGGTATTCCGGATCCTCCTAAGCCGCCCAAGGAGATAATGGAATCTCAGTCGAGGATCTGGCCGATCTCATCCAATTATTCCCAGGCGCTTCAAAACCTGAAATTCTCAATCTCTTCCCAATATCCTCATCTGCTCAATGCAAAACTTGAGCCGAATCCAAACGTCAGGATGAAGTCTTACGTCTATGGCTCAGGGAATTTCGGAACAGTGTTCAAAGCCTCGCTCGATGGCAAATACTGGGCTCTGAAGCTTTTCACCAGGGCTTCTCCGGACATAGCTGAGCGTTATTTTTACATAAGCTGGTTTCTCTCTCAAGTTAAACACCCTTTCCTCGTGAATTTCAACTACTATCCTTCTGCAGTCAGAGTCATGAACAAGCCCAGTGAATATTTCCCAATGCTTGCCCTGGAATGGGTTGAGGGCATCACCCTTAACCAGTTCATAAACCGGAACCTGGGAAACAGGGCAATGATCGAGAAGGCTGCCAAGTCTTTTCTGGATGGAGTTATGAGCCTTCAAGGATCAGGAATAGCTCATGGAGATCTTTCGGGAGACAATATCATAGTCTCACCCAGTGGTGACATCACGTTCATTGACTATGATGGGATGTTTGTTCCCCCCCTTAAGGGTAAGTCATCATCCGAAAAAGGGCATGAACACTTCCAGCACCCTAAGAGGGGAGATGAATTCAATCTTGCAATGGATAATTTTTCAACCCTGGTAATCTACCTGTCTCTTATTGCAGTTGCCGAGGACAGGAGAATCTGGAACTACAATGACGGGGATTCGGACAGGCTCATTTTTCAAGCCTCGGACTTCTTGAATCCGGACAAATCAAGAGTTTTCTCCGACTTGTCAAAGCAGAGCAAGAAAATAAGGATAAACACTGAACTTCTGGCTGATTTCTGCAGGCATGACTCGCAGTGGAAGTCATTTTCATTGAGCCAGATCACGTAGTCGTAATGTGGAGGAACGTTAGATCGTCATTCCGCATTTTTTTCATAGAAATTTCCCCTGAAAAAAGTTCCAGGGTGTTCCCATCGATAATATGATCCCATGATTCAGGGTAATACTCGATTATCCATTTTGAGACTGAATCTGTTGCAAGCACAAAATCAACCGACGCAGAGGTGAAACTCATCGACTTGAAGTCCGGTTTTCTCCACTTGAATTCCTTGGAAAACGGGGAACCATAGCCGCTCCATATAAGTTTGGGGGATATGTTAAAATCTTCCGGCCGGGACAGCGGAAAAGAATCAAGGGCGCCGTTGTCATTCCTCAAAAAGCAACTATCGCCCACTGAAACCACACGGAATTCAATGGCATCTCCCGAATCCCTGCCCTCTAGAGCAGTGAAGGTGGAAAAGGAACCGTTAATCGCCTTATTTTTCACAAACAACTTCAGTTGGTCCCACTTGATTTCTTCGTACCACCTATCCCTGGCTGTTCTCACGAGTTGCTCTATGAAGGCACCGTCATCAAAGAGAGATAGGTTTGACTGCACATAGGATTCCACAAGGGCCCTGGCCCATACTCCAGAGAATATGGAATCACTGGCCCCATCCGCAACGGCAAACTTCATCCTGCCGGAGTCAAATAGTAGGTAATCTTCATTCTCCTCAGGCTTGTTGCCCAGCTTTGGCGCAGTGAATTCCCTTACTCTAATCATCTCATCAGCGAAGAGATTGCTCTGGTTCCTATATCCAGCAGTTTTATGAGATCCTCTAGCTGAGCGTTGAACACATAGCCCCTGGCGCCCTGCTCAATATCCTTGTACTCTTCCTTGGCTATGGCGACCATGGAATCTGGAAGTTCGCTTGACATTTCGAACATCTTGCGTGCATACTTATCCTCAGGAAGCTTAGACTCTGAGGAAGGGTATGAGACAGGAGTTACCCTTGACTCCGAGAGATGGCAGTTCCATACTTGCGCATTCCCGTCGTATGTTGCGAGCTCCTTTATGTCATTGACTACTGCAGAGGGATCCCCATCAGTGGCCTCTCCGTCACTTATGTTGATTATCACAGGGGGATACGAATTCATGTGCGAGTTGATCCACGAACTTATCCATTCCTTGGCCATGGTGAACCCCTTCACCATTGGAGTGTCGCTTGCAGCTACCGGGTCAAACCATACAGGAAAATCAAAATCAATCTCCTCCCCCTCTATGATCTGTTTTCTCTTCTCGACTTTCAGTATTCTTGTCTCAAGTTCAGATATGGGTACAATCTGCGAATCCTTCAGCAGTGACGTGGCGGTGTCTCTGGCAACTCCATATCCGATGATCCCAATCTCGAAATAATTCCTTACCCCTTCAGATTTTGTGCATCGGTTGAGAAGCTCGTTCAGCTGCTTGTTGATAGCATCGGAGGCCTCAATGGCCTTTGACTTGGAACCTCCACCGATCTTGTGACTCATCGACCTGGACTGATCTACCAGGAAAACAAACAGTCCCGGGTTGTTCCTGCTTATCTCGGCTGAGTATGGCATACTGAGTAATTGCTGACCGTATATAATATACTTTTAGTGGTTGACCCCAGCCAAACACGTGCAACGGCAGCAAATTCAAGCGCCATTTCCCGCAGCGCTTGCATTCTATCATGAAATAAATGGAATTTTTTCTTTGCAAAACAGGCACTTCCCATTGATTATTCCAATGTATTCAGTTTCGAATCCCTCCCTCTTTACCAGAAGATTCCCACAGTAAGGGCAATAGGTGTTCTGGTATCTGTGACCCGGGACATTTCCAAGATAGACATACTTGAAACCCAGATCTGTTGCGTGCTGCCAGTGCTTTTCAAGTGTGGCCACAGGAGTGCTTGCGATTTCCATCATCCTGTAATCCGGGTGGAATCTGAGGAAGCTTATGGGTACCTGGTCCCCTGCAATTTCAAGGATTTTTCGAAGCATATGGTCAAGTTCGTCCATGTTGTCTCCGACCCCTGGGACAACCAGATCGGTGATCTCCACATGAATTCCTGCCCTAATCATCCTGGAGATAGTATCATAAATCGGCTCTGCAGAAGGAACCGAGATATACTTCCTGTAGAAGTCAGTTGCACCATTCCCCTTGAAATCCACGGTTGCAAAGTCAAGGAACTCCCTGCAAAGTACAACGGCTTCTGGGGTTTCGTATCCGTTCGTCACAAATATGTTAAACAACCCCTTCTCCCTGGCCAGTACACCGATGTCGTGTGCGTATTCTATGAAAATTGTTGGTTCGTTATACGTGTAAGCTAACCCCTGGGCTCCAACTTGTAGAGCCAGGTCAACTATCTCGTCGGGCCTGACAAAATCCTCTCCAACGGTTCTATTCTGGCTGATCTGCCAGTTCTGGCAATACTGGCACGCATAGTTGCAGCCCATGGTTCCAAGTGAAAGAACCTTGGAGCCGGGGTGGGCATGCATAACAGGCTTCTTCTCAATTGGATCAAGATGAACTGCAACGGGTTGCCCATAGTTCTCGAGCATCAATCTGCCGTTCCTGTTTGCGCGTATTCCGCAGAAGCCACGCTGATCTAATGCAAGAACGCAATACCTGCGGCACGCTGTGCATCTCACATTGTCTCCTTCGACCTGAGTATACAGCACTGCCTGCATGGATATCACCTGCAGCTATAGTAGGAATATCCTCGGCATAAGTTTTTTCCAGTTTTACTGGTTGTGTGCGACTCAACTGTAAGCTAGCATTGACAGGTATCCGACCGCACTGGAATAATCTCCACTTGTTTCTGCAGAGGTTGTATGGTGAACCAACCTGGTTTTTAGTCTTCGGGCCCTTGCCAGCATCATGAAAAGTGCAATCGAACCGTAGCCGCATGCACTGACGCCACGCAATAAGAGGGTTCTGTAGAAGCTGTCAATGTCTAGGCTTTGCACTGTCTTTATTAGTTCTGTATCTTTTTCCCTCACAACGGTATCGCTCTCATAGTGGTCGAGATCAGAACTTGATATCAGCACGTACGGTTCGTTTATTTCATTCAGCGCCCTGAAGAGCATCATCATCGACTCGAGGGTCTGGGTTCCAAGTGAAAGAGGAACGAATGTGAAGTTATCACCAAACATATACTGGAGAAACGGTATCTGAACCTCAATGGAATGCTCCGAGAGATGAGCCAACTCATATTCCACAACGTTGTCTGAGTTCTTGAGGATTCCCGCTGCAACCTCACGATTTATCTTAGCACTTCCCAGCGGCGTTTCCCAAGTTCCAGAAGACTGGATTGACACCATGTTCGTGGTCCCGTAATGATCCGGTCCTGCGATAATGAATGTCCTTGCGTTAGTGTTCCTGAGATATCGGAAGGCCATCATTGCTGTCCTGCCGGAGTAGATATATCCGGCATGAGGAACAATCATTGCAGCAGGGCTTATCTTGTGCTCCATCTCACCATCCGGGGTGAAGTCTAGCGATCTCAGCACAGCCATTAAGTCTTCCCTGTCTCCAGGGTAGAAGGTTCCTGAGGCACAAGGCTTGCGTATCCTCTCCTTTTGCATCATGATAAATGCCATATAGTCAGTTTAAATTGTTGAAAGTTGAACCTTAATCCTTCTGCAGACGGAATATCAGAAAGGGAACTCATGTACATCGCCAGAAAGTCAATCGAGTGTTCTGTCGCAGGAAAAAGGTTCATGGTTCCAGAGGAAATCCGCAACCGGAATTCCAGACCAGCGGGAGTATTTACCACGGTAAAGAAAAACGGGCTTCTGCGTGGCTGTATAGGTTTCATCTATCCGACATACCCGGTTTGGGAAGCAGTTCAGAAATCTGCAATTCTTAGTGTAACCGAGGATCCAAGATTTCCCCCTGTCCAGTCAGGGGAGGTAGCAGAACTTGGTATAGAAATCACCGTGCTGGGCACCCTGGAACGGCTTGATCTGTTACAGGGTAGCGGACTAAAGGAAGTATCTATTGGTAAAGATGGCTTATACATTACTGATGGCATAAGAT
Source organism: Thermoplasmata archaeon (assembly GCA_021817735.1). Taxonomy (GTDB): domain Archaea; phylum Thermoplasmatota; class Thermoplasmata; order Thermoplasmatales; family Thermoplasmataceae; genus JAKAFX01. The sequence goes on from JAKAFX010000001.1 coordinate 48,681, forward strand.
CCGGACTTCTCCTGCCTCAGGTCGCGACTGAGAACAACCTTGACGAGAGGGAGTTTATAATCGAGACCGCGTACAAGGCAGGCATAGATCCAGGCGATGTGTTTTCTGGAAATGCAGATATCTACAGGTTTCCGGCAGTGATTATCGAAGATAATCCATTACCATAAAAACCAACTATCCCGTATAAAGTATTGGGAGAGATCAGTCCCTGATCTCCCTCTCTGCCATTATGTATGTCAAAACCACCATCAGGGCTGCAAGAATGGCAAGGGCACCCAGCCAGAGTCCTACGCTTGACCACTGAGAAGAAGTCAGGGAGCCGTTTATAATTACCATCCTGATAGACTCTGCGGACCAGGAAACCGGGTTGTATGCCGCTATGTCACTAAGCCACGATGCCATGAAATCCTTTGGAAACATGGCGTAGCTCACGAATAGCAGCGGAAGGTTGATCAGGTTTACAATCCCGAAGATGGTATTCATCTCCCTCATCCTTATGGCGATCACACTGAAAAGAGATGAGAATATCAGCGCAATCAGTATAATTGCAGTAAGAATCACGAGGACATCCACCAAATTGAACCCTCCAGGGAATACCAGCCCATTGGGGATGACTGATGCTGCCAGGACAAGTATTCCAGCCTGAATGAGGATCCTGATAACCGACGAGAGGACCTTCGAGAATACGATGGAACTTCTGGCAATGGGCGAAGCGAGGAATCTCCCCATAGGGCCGAGCCTTCGGTCAAAAATTATATTGGTTCCAGTGAACATTCCAGTAAAGAGTGCAGTTATGGTAAGCACTCCGCCTACGATGAACGTAATGTAGTTGGGTGCCCCCTGTAGTAAAAGCGCTGGGTTAAATCCCGGGCCAGCCAGCCTAGTAATATCCATGGCGCTTCCAAAGAGTGCAATCCAGAAGAATGGCTGTATGAGTCCTGTTAACAGGAATACTGGGTTCCTGTACCACTTCTTGAGGTCGCGCATCAAGAGTGGATAAAGGCCGCTCATGTTTTCCTCACTCTCCTCATGTTCATCATAGCCTTCATCCTGTCTGATGCCCCCTCCTCCCTAAGGCTCCTGCCAGTGTACTGCAGGAAAACTTCATCCAGGGAAGGTTTCTGGACCGAAAGTGTTGAAAGTGTAATCCCGTGCTGGAACAGATAAGACAGAAGTTCAGGAAGAGTTTTGTCAGCATTCTCTACCCTAACCTTCAATACACCGTCCTTTGCGTCTATCTTCTCGAGCCCTCCTGGATATTCCAGGAGTTTTTCGGAGTCAGAAGCGGTCCTGAAACCGAATGTAATTATATCTCCCTTTAGGGAAGCTTTCAACTCAGCAGGAGTACCGGTAACAAGTATTTTCCCATGATCGACAATTGAAACCCTATTGGCAAGCGCATCGATCTCCTCAAGGTAGTGGCTAGTTAAAATGATGGTCATGCCGTAATCCCTCTTGAGTCCCTTAATATACTCCCACATGGTGGTCCTTGTCTGGACGTCCAGACCAAGGGTGGGTTCATCAAGGAAAAGTACCTTTGGTTCATTGATGAGGCCGATTATAAGTTCCAGTCTCTTCCTCATCCCCCCGGAGTACTGCCGTACCTGTCTCGGTGCTGCTTCCACAAGATCTACCATCCTGAGCAGGCGTTGACTTCTTTCAAGCGCAACTGATTTTGGCACATCATAGAAACTTGCTACCAGGAGCAGATTCTCCAGTCCGCTGAGGTCTTCATCAGCAGTGAGATCCTGTGGTACAACTCCAATCATTCTCCTTATGTCCATGGAGTGCCTGATTATGTCGAAGCCGGCGACTGTTGCATTTCCGCTTGTGGGGGAGAGCCTTGTGGTGAGCATGTTTATGGTCGTTGTCTTTCCAGCTCCGTTTGGTCCAAGAAGTCCGTATACCTCTCCTTCCTCGATCTCCAGATTTATTGAATCTACGGCCATGACCCCGCCCTTGTAGATCTTGGTCAGATTTTCGACCTTAATTATGGGCTGCAGATCCACCCCTCCCAAGGAGCCTCTCCAGTCTATCTACTATGTCAGAGACTTCCTTTTGTACTTCCCCGACTTTCTCCTTTTCATCTTCAAGAAGAGTAACGCATGCATCAAGTTCCCTTATTGTCCTCGACAGTGTGGATTCACGTTTTTCCCCTGTATCCTCAGGTGTCCTGGGAAAAAATTCAGATCTGGCTTTTTCGGTCAAGGTGTACCGCAGATCCTGGTTCCTTGAAATCAGTCCCTCCTTCTCAAGGTTTGAGAGAAGTGGGTAGATGGTTCCAGGGCTTGGTCTCCACCAACCCATGGTCTGGGATTCTATCTCGTTGATTATCTCCGATCCCTTCATGCCTTTTGATCTCAGCAGCCAGAGAACGTAAAACCTCATGCCTCCATAGCGTCTGAACGCTCTTGAGGGGTCATCTGACCACATTCTGTGACTTCCATAATGCCTTTCAGTCCTGCGACCAATATCGTCGAACATATCGAATTAGATATCGGATTCAACTATATTAATACGTACCGTTGCAAGATTAGCTACAGTACAATCATCTGTGCTAAGCAGGATCTGCCGAACTCCGAAGTTCAACTGAAATATGGGGTAATGTGTCCAGTAAACCGGGTTAAATCCAGCGAAACATCTTCCTGTAAAAATGGACGAGAAACTCCGGAATTCGGTCTGCGAATCTTGAATGCTTTACCAGAAACGCAAGAAGGGAAACTCCTTGACCAAGAATTTCCGCAAATGGGGAGAATTTTGAGTCCGGATGATGGGCGTAAAGCACAGGGGCTTCAACTATTTTTGCACCCGAACGCTTAAGGTGAAAAAGGAGCGAAATATCAAAAAACGTGTTTGTGACTCCTACCTTAGCAATTGCCTTCTTGAACAAGTCTGTCCGGATTATCTTGTACCCGGATTGCGTATCTCTTACTTTCAACGCAAGAGACGCCTGAACAAGAAGGTTGAATCCACGGCTGATAAGTCGCCTGAACGTAGGAATGCTGTTGGAACTCTTGGAGTATCTTTCCGCTATAACGACGTCATACTTTGACGTCAGTTCCATCAGGGACAAAAACTGATCAGCTGTCACTGCACCATCAGCATCCATGAGAAACGTAAGCTCCTTTCCAAGCTGATCAGTGACTCTCCTGATAGCTCCTCCTTTACCTGCCCTTTCTGATGACCAGGCAAATCTTATGAAAGGATACTCTTCAGACATATCCTCTACAATCTTCTGTGTCCCGTCATTTCCATCTATCGAAACTATTATCTCGCAATCCAGACCTGTAATCGAGATCAGCCTGCAGAGATCTTCCA
>JAKAFX010000039.1 GCA_021817735.1 Thermoplasmata archaeon
GAATGATGGATTACTCGGATATACGCGAAGAAGTTGAAAAATACCTCCAGAAGCTCGGCCATGATGACCTGGAAACATGGCTCAAGAAGAACAACTTCGATGACCGATTCGACGGGAAGGTCCTTGATTCCATGGTCTATAGAGTGCTCAGGAGATCGGCAGAAGGAAAAACGAAATAGAGGATAAGTCATACGGTATTCTTAATGGAAAGAAGGCTTATCCTTGCTGACGGAACGGTGGTCAGCGGAAATGCCTTTGGCTCAAGCAAACCTGCCAGGGGTGAGCTTGTTTTCACCACTTCTATGACCGGATATATGGAGACACTGTCGGACCCTTCCTACAGGGGCCAGATGGTCATTTTCACCAGCCCAACGATTGCGAACTATTCTCCAGACAACAGCAAGTTGCAGTCCAGAGGGCTCCATGCATCCGCACTCATCACCAGAGATGCGCATACTACGCTTCCCATAGGCGGAGACTGGGCAAAGTTCAACAGGTTGCTGGATGAAAACGGGATCCCTGGGATAGACGGAGTCGATACCCGGTTTCTCGTTCGAAGGATAAGGGAACACGGAGTGATGCCAGCAGTAATTGCAGACGGGGATCTGGAACCGGAACCGTTTATGGACAGCATGAAGGAAAACCTGGTTGGCCAGGTCTCAACGCGAGAGCCAGAGGAGTACAGAGGGGCAGGTAAACACCAGTATCTTCTGGTCGACCTGGGGGTGAAGAAGTCGATCATTGAAAACCTCCTAAGAACCGGGAGCGTCACGGTTGTCCCCTACGATTATGATATCGAATCTGTGGCCGGCAGATATGACTCAGTGATATTTTCCAACGGGCCAGGAGATCCAGACCACAAGGCCCTTCATCCCCTGAGGAAGGCAATAAACAGGCTTGCAGGGAACATCCCGATGATCGGCATTTGCCTTGGGATCCAGGTGATTGCCCTTTCGCTTGGGGGAAAGACCGTCAAGATGAAATATGGTCACAGGGGGAGCAACCATGCAGTAACTGATGGAAGGAAAATCATGATCACCTCGCACAACCACGGTTATGCAGTTGACCGGGACTCGATTCATGGCACAGGCCTCGAGGTGCTCGAATGGGATATTAACGATGGAACCGTGGAGAAGATTCGATCGGTCAGCGATGGCATACTCGCAGTGCAGTACCATCCAGAAGGTATGCCTGGCCCGGACGACGCAAGGGAATTTTTCACTGAAGTTTCCAGGATGTCGGGGGCGAACTGATGCCGCTCGATCCAGCAATCAGGAATGTCCTGGTGATAGGTTCTGGCCCGGTGGTAATTGGCCAGGCGGCAGAGTTCGACTATGCCGGATCCCAGGCATGTCTTTCCCTCAGGGATGAGGGAATAAATGTGGTCCTTCTGAACTCAAATCCTGCCACGATCCAGTCAGACCACAGGATAGCGGACAGGGTTTACATAGAGCCGATGACAGTTGCCACGATCGAGGCAATAATCAGGAAGGAAAAGATAGATTCACTCTTGCCCACAATGGGGGGTCAGACGGCATTGAACCTCTGTCTCAGGTTGCATGACGAAGGCATCCTGGAGAAATACGGGGTCAGGGTCATCGGCACCCAGGTAGACGGTATAAGGCTCGCGGAAGACAGAATACTTTTCAGCAACTTCGTCAGAAGCCTGGGAGAGCCAATTGCTGATTCCACAGAGATCAGGAAGGAGGATCTGTGGAAAGATGAAATGGCAAGGTTCGCCCCTGGGGTAATGAGAACCAGCTTCAGCCTTGGAGGATCTGGAGGAAGACTGTTCAACAGCTATCAGGAGATGATGCACCTTGCGGAGGACTTCTTTCAGGAGGTCCCAAATGGAAGGGTGGAGGTTGAAAAATCCCTGCGTGGCCTGAAGGAACTGGAATATGAGATGATCAGGGACTCCCAGGGAAACTGCATATGCGTCTGCAACATGGAGAACATTGACCCTATGGGGGTGCACACCGGGGAAAGCATTGTGGTGACACCTTCCCAGACACTCAGCGATATGGAATACCACAGGCTGAGGTCATCGGCAATCAGGATAGTCAGTGGACTTGGCATAGTCGGAGCCTGCAACATCCAGTTCGCGCTTGACCAGGAGAGCGGTCGGTACTACGTAGTAGAAGTGAACCCGCGCACATCGAGATCATCAGCCCTCGCATCGAAGGCCAGCGGATATCCCATTGCAAGAATTGCATCCAAGCTCGCAGTGGGTTACTCGCTCCTGGAACTGAAGAATCCGGTCACAGGGGATACATACGCTGCCTACGAACCCTCCCTGGACTATGTCACTGTAAAAATCCCTAGATGGCCATTCGACAAGTTTGTTGGGGACAGGAAAACTGGCGTTCAAATGAAATCGGTCGGGGAGGTCATGGGTATTGGCAGAACATTCGAAGAGGCTTTCATGAAGGCAATTGCCTCGCTTGATACCTACGAATCTGCAAGGTTCAGGCTTCATTTTCCAGCCAACTCGGTTGAAAGCCTGATCCGTGAACCTAGCGATCTCAGGATATATGCTGTGCTTGAGGCACTTTTCCTTGGCATCGAGCCTGATTACATCTCAAGACTGTCAGGGTTCGAGCCATACTTCGTCAACAAGCTCCAGAACATCGTGTCTGCGCTTTCAGGGATCAGGACTGGGGAAATCCCGGAGAATCTGGTTGATCTAAAAAGACTGGGATTGCCGGACAGCCTCATCTCTAGGTTCGCTTCAATTGATGAAATCGCCCTAGTGAAACACAGGATTGAGGCCGGGATAATGCCAGTCTACAAGGCAGTCGATACGTGCTCCGGTGAATTCAGGGCAAGAACTCCATATCTGTACTCCACCTATGAGCAGGATGACGAAACTCCGGAGGAAAGCCAGAAGAAAGCTATCCTTGTCATTGGATCCGGACCAAACAGAATAGCGCAGGGTCTTGAGTTCGACTATGGTGCTGTAAAGGCAGTCACAACCTTGAGAGAAATAGGTTACAGGACCATAATGCTCAACAGCAACCCGGAAACAGTCTCAACGGATTTTGACGTCTCTGACATGCTTTACTTCGAGCCTGTCACCCTGGAGCATGTGAGCAACGTGATAGCCAGAGAGAGGGTTTGGAAGGTACTTGTGCAGCTTTCCGGCCAGACCGGCCAGAACCTTGCAGCACACATCGCGAAGCTGTTTGGAGAAAGCATCATCCTCGGAACTCCGGCAGACTCCATTGAAGCAGTTGAAGACAGAACCATGTTCTCCGATTCTCTTCAACGCCTTGGAATCCTGCAGCCTCCGTTTGCCTATGCGAGAAATTCAATGGAACTTGAGGAGAAGATTGCCAGGATAGGGTTCCCCGTGATAATGCGCGCAAGTAATGTCATCGGCGGGAGGTCAATGGACATAATTTATGATCTGGACACCGCCAGGACTAGATTTGCCGAGATAATCATGGAGAGGCCTGGAAAGGATATCCTTATAAGCGGATACCTGGAGAATGCTGTGGAGGTCGATGTGGATTTTATCTCCAGCGGAAGTGAGGTCACGATCATCGGGATGCTGGCGCACATCGAGGAGGCAGGCACACACTCTGGCGACGCGACGATGGTCTTTTCCAGCGAGAGTCTGGCAGGAAAGACCATAGATGACCTGACAAGGATATGCAGTACACTCTCCAGGGAGTTTTCCCTCTTGGGGATTTCGAACCTGCAGGCAGCAGTGAAGGGCGGGAGTGTCTATGTGATAGAGCTGAACGCAAGGGCCAGCAGGACCGTTCCGTTCCTGTCGAAGGCAACCGGAGTGGACTGGGTGGACTACGCGGTCAGAAAAATGCTTGGCGGTCAAGCTACTGCGTCCAGGAAGCCGATCAAGTCTGTATTCCTTAAGTACCCTATTTTCCCCTTCAGGAGGTTCCCCGGAGCAGAACCTCTACTGGGCCCTGAAATGAAGTCCACGGGAGAGGCAATGGTCCCGGGCCGGACCTATCGGGAGGCGGTGAGGAAGCTGATGGATCTGATGGGCATTGGAGAAGTGCACTCTATCCTCATAACAGTGAGGGATCAGGACAAGCCAAAGGCTCTTGAGATAGCCAGCCTCCTTTCGGACAGGGGAATGAAGATCTATTCCACTCCGGGTACAGCCAGATATCTTGCAGAAAATGGAATTCAGTGCAGGGTTGTCTACAGGATGGAAGACATGAGGAGCCCGAGAATTGATGAGATCTTAAGGGACCGTGCAGTAGATGTGGTCGTAAACACCCCTACAGCAACATCCGGGTCAATGAGGGATGGTTACCAGGTGCGGCAGCTTTGCATAAGGCTCGGAGTTCCGCTGATCACCAACATCACCCTTGCATCGGTTCTACTGGATCCTTCCATTCATGCAACTGAAGCAGAGACGAGGGAGATCTCGGAATACCAATGACGTTCCGGGGAATTTTGGCCCTTGCCAATTTCTTTGTCGTAACCATGACAGGCTAGAAAAACCGCTTTTCCTGCGTCTTCATGTTTTAGGAAAATTCTTAAATAACGGTCCTGATAAGGTATAAGTGGCCAATCAGGAAAAGCGGTATGGAAGCCTTATAGCGGCAGTGTTCGCAGGGGTTATATTGCTTGCATTTTTCGGTGACCGCCAGATGTTCTACTTTTTCATAGCAGCCGGGATTATGACTGGCATCATAGCACGAGGCGCAGTCAAAGGTGTGGTTGCCAGTGTCGCATCTGGAGCCATAGTCTCGGGAATCGTCATCGGGCTTGCCGCGACTGGGGCTACGTTGGCGATTGCCCATCTTGCGTCAAACTTCTATTTCTCGTCCTTAGTCTCAGGAATATTTGACAATCTCCTCTTTCTCATGAACATCCCCATCACCAAACTGGTTTACGTACTTCTGATATATGGCGTTGCAATAAACGGGCTCGGCGGTTTTGTCGGCGGAGCAATGCATCCAGAGCACGAATACTGAGCACTGTCACACAAACCACAGCCAGTCCCAGGTTTTCCACAACTTCCTCACCTTGGTGCTCGTCTCGGGACTCAGCCCTATCCATTTCACAATAGGCTTCCCATGTCTGGAGCGTTGTGTCCGTCATGACGCATACGGTCTCTGGAGACAGAGTCTGTGTTCGGGCATATTTAACAACTCCCGCAGTTTACCTGTCCGACAGTGTTCTACAGGATGAACTCTGGTGCAGGCTTCTATCAGCCTTGCCAGGGTAAAAGATAGGATTCTACGTATTCACTTCCCCGGTGGTAATAATACCACTTACCCTCCCGCAGGCATTCCGGAAGAATGGCTTGATCATGTCCATGGAAACCTGGAGCCACACCCATGAGTCAAAGCTGTACTTTCTGCAGAAAAATTGGGGTGACATACCCAATCCAGTCCACCGAGACACAGTTAATATGTCTGCAGTCATGCGTTATCGATGCGCACTTCCTTCAGGATAGTAGCAGCTTCGTACCGGACGGATGATGTCTCGGTCGAGCTTTTCGGCAGGACACGGGATGGAAAATCAGTCACTGCCCTGTATAAAGGCTTCAGACCTTACTTCTATGTTCACGGAATGAACCCAAGGTTTCTCGATGCGCTGAAGAGAGATGGGGAGTTCGTGAGTTCTGAGGAAACTGAGCTATGGTACGAAGGCGAATTCAAGAAATTCAGCAAAGTAACCCTGAAGTCCCCATGGAAAGTTCCGCAATACAGGGAAAGTGCAGGCGACTACGTGATGGCCGCAGACATACCTTTCCATCACAGGTTCATCTATGACAGGGATCTAGGCTCCTGCGTGGAAGTAGAAGGGGATGAAATGGATGGTGAAAAACCCAATTTCACCACTGATGCAGTCATAGAGATAAAGGATGTAAGGACCATCGAGGCCTTCAATCCAGATCTCAAGATCCTCTGCTTTGACGTGGAAAACTCCATACAGACAAAAGAGATTTTTGTTATCGGCTGGGCCATATTTGACGGAAAGACTACCAGGTCGGGCCATTTTTCAGACGGGGAAAAGAACATTCTCTCCCGGTTCGTGGAATTTGTCAGGAAGGAAGATCCTGACGTGATCACAGGGTACAACATCGATGGTTATGATATGCCGCTAATAGAAGAGCGGATGAGGGCCAACGGAGTGAAGTTCTCAATCGGGAGGGATGGCCTTCCACCAAAGAGGATAATGAAGCAGTACTGGAGGCTGCACGGTCGCATAATAAGCGACACATGGTGGAATGTGAAGAAGATCCTTCACCCAAAGAACGAGACCCTGAATGCAGTCGCAAAGGAGATGCTTGGAGAGGGAAAGGACAACATAAACAGGCTGAAGATTGAGGAGGAATGGGCCAACCGAAGGCAGGAGGTCATAGCCTACTGTATAAAGGATGCAGTCCTGACCCTCGAAATCTTCAAGAAACTGCGGGTTATGGACAGGAATCTCTTCATGGCAACCGTCGCAATGCTCCCCGTAGATGACGTAACTAATGGAGGAACCAGCAACTATGTGGATTCCATACTCATCAGGAGGGCAGACAGGGAGCACATAGCAGTCCCTATGACCCTTTACTCCCGTAAGGAAAACCCGATCGAGGGAGGATACGTTGAGTCCATAGGTGCAGGCCTGTATGACAATGTCGTGGTGCTTGACTTCAAGAGCATGTACCCGTCAATGATCATGAAATACAACATCTGCTTCACCACTCTCAGCAAAAACGGAACCATTATTGCTCCCAATGGGGTGAAGTTTTTGGACAAGGGGATCAGGGAGGGCCTCATTCCCAGGATCCTCAAGGACCTCATGGACGAGAGGGACCGGGTAAAGGGGATAATGAAGAGATCGCCCGGAGATGAGCGCGACTATTACGATGGGATCCAGGGGGCAATCAAGATACTCATGAACACCTTTTACGGAGTCCTTGCCTCAAACTTCTACAGGTTCACAAACCCGGAAATTGGAGCAGCGGTCACAGCGTACGCAAGGAACACAATCATCGGTCTTATGGACAAGCTGAGGGGCCGCGGATACAAGGTCATTTACGGCGACACGGACAGCATATTCATCGAATCAGGCATACCAAACCTGGCAGACGTGGTGAAGTTCGGAAAGGAGATCAGCACAGACCTATCCCGGGAAGAGGGAGTAGTTCTGGAATTTGAAAAGGTCATGGACCCGTTCTTCTCCCACGGCGCCAAGAAGAGGTATGCAGGCAGAATCGCATACCCGGATGACCAGAAAGGGGAGCTCCTGATAAGGGGCTATGAGGTACGCAGGACCGACTCATTTGATCTGCAGAGCGAATCGCTTTCAGCCGTATTCCAACTTATACTGGACAGGAAGATCGATGAGGCCAAGGAGTACGCTGCAGACATAGTGGGCCGTATCATGAGGGGAGATAGTTCAATACCAATCTCCAAGCTAGTTATATCGCGCTCCGTAAGGCAGTTCTCTGATTACAAAAACATGGAGTCCATGGCAACGGTTCGCGTGGCGAGGAAACTTACTGAACAGGGTGAAACCTTCATACCCGGGATGAAGGTTTCCTGGATAGTAACAGACAGCACCAGGTCCCCGCAAGAAGTTGAGCCATATATCGACGGAATGCCGTTCCTGTTCAAGCCTGATTTCGACTATTATGCCAGACGTGTCCAGGAAACACTCAACAGGGTTCTGGAAGGGATAAACGCAGAAATAGAGGTCTCGAGGAAAACTGGAGCTGCAAAGGCATCCGTTAACGGGAAAGCGATGCAGACTACCTTTGACGCCTTTCAATAATATTCTGCAGGATCGATCATGTTCTGCGGTCTTCCATCAAGGAAACTCTTGACGTTGGTGCAGGCCATTATGACTGCCTTATCCAGGTCACCGGGAACCTCATCACCCACATGCGGCGTGAGGATGCAGTTTGGAGGGACTTCCTCAGAAATTCTGGGCTCATTCCACCATACATCGGTGGCGAATGATTTTTCCGGGTATCTCTTCATGTAGGCCATCATGTCATCCTTGTTCACAACCTCGGCCCTGGAAACGTTGACAATCAGGTTTCCGTTGAACATTCCGAGGGCGTCCTTGTTGATGATGCCCCTGGTCTTGTTGGTCAGGGGAAGAGTGATCACTACTATGTCGGATATCTGAATAAGCCTTGCAATGGATACAGCAAACTGATCAACCAGGGGATCCTCTGCCTGTCTCCTCGTGTAGGCGATCACTGACATGCCGAAGCTCTTGGCAATCTGTGCCATCCTCTTTCCTATACCGCCATACCCAATTATTCCCAATTTCTTTCCCCGCAGGGTATCAACTGGCTCTTTCTTGAAGATCCTGTGATGGGTCTTGTTGTTAAGGTCAATTATCTTTTTCGTAGAAGCAAGAATGAGTGCAAAAGCGTGCTCTGCAGTGGAATCAGCAAAGGCACCTGGATTGTTGCATACCGTGACGGTGGACGGGATGCTCTTCAGGGCAAGTCCGTCAAGGCTTGCATATATTCCCTGTATGAGTTTGGTCTGTTCCGTTACCTTGTACTTGTTGGCAACTACCTGAATTTCACCGCCAGATTCCCTGTCGACAACGCAATTTAGACCCGTGATCTCCTGGCATTTTTTTAAGACCTCGGGAGAAACGTTGAATGTGAAAAACAGATCCATACTAATCCTGATAGCGTGTAAGTTAAGTTAATTTGGCTTTAAAATTTTCCATCAGCGGCAAGCAATTGTAAGTGGCAGTTATATCTCCTGGCACAATAAGAGTCAACACAGGAGAATAGAGATAATTAAATATAATTTTTATCACAGTCTCCCATCGAGCAACATGAGGTGCCTGCGATACCTGTCAAGGCTTTAATTGCCTGTCCGAGGTGAACGCGGCAAATTTCAGTATATTAATAATACCACTCAGCAATTCTGTTATGGTTATAATCAGGATGAAGTGGATCAAGAGGGATGATCAGGAAGAGTCTGGCAATCTTGGGAAAATCTGCCCGATGTGCAACACACGATATGAACTGGATAGCAATTACTGCCAGAAGGATGGGCACAGACTTATTCTTGAGGAAAAAGCCAAGACTGTGAATGAAAATTCAGACTTCAAGTGCAGGGCATGCGGTTATGTCAACGAGCCCCCTCTGAGGGGATTCTGTATCCTCTGCGGTGAGCCCTTCGGAAGTGAGGCAAGGAGGGAGCGGGTATTCCTTTTCGTTGAAGGAATTTATCCGATCTACATCGAGAGCTTTCCGTTCGAGCTTGACAGAATGCAACTTTCTAGGCTTGAAGGGTCGGAATACGTGAATTCACCACACGTACGCATAGTAAGGGAGGGCCCTGATTTCTATGTTAAGGACATGAATTCCCTCAACGGGACATCACTGAATGGGAAAATCATAGGGGGGAAGGGAAGAAAGAAGGCCGAGAAGGAAAGATTGTTCAGTGGGGATGTCATTGAAATATGCCTTGACAGTAAGAATAATGGGATGATCAGGATGCAGTTCAAGGTATTCCCGACATTGGCGTGAAGGCGCTTAAAGAGAAAGGAGGATGATGATTGGCGGGTGAAACAGACTCATTTGAAAACTCATTTCACACACTGCTTATTCTAATCCTCGGATTCATCGGGCTGATACTGCTGGCGGAGATGATCTCCCCATTTTTTTCGTGGCTCCCATCGATGTTGTTCACTTACGGGGCACTGGTCACTTTCGTTATAATCGGCCTCTTTGCAGTTTCCTGGATACAGGGGGCATTCAACATAGGCGGCTCAGCAACTTCTCCAGCCGCAGGTGATAGGATAAACAGCATGCTGGTTCCCCTGGAGTCCATCCTGGCCATAATCTCCGGCTCTCTTGGGATACTGCTGGTAATGGATCTGGTTGGATTCTGGGGTGTGGCTCTATACTCAGTGGCGTTCCTGCCATACTCAGTCTTCACAGACAAGTTTTCGATACACAGGCAGATTGAAACAAAGCGCATCACAGAGACCAAGCACGCAGATATCGGGACTCTGGTATCCGTAGCATTGCTGGTAGTGCTTGACACATTGATTTACCAGTCAATTATAGGTCTTGTTGGAATAGCTGCATTCATCGCTGCAATAACCGCGGTCAATGTCTACAGGGAGAAAGACCCTGACAATCGGGCACTGGAATCAGGAAACAGGGTAATCGTGCCAATAGCCATGGTAGGCGTTGTACTTGTGACCGACTATATGTACGGTATCCTCGTGCCAGGTGGAATACTGGATTTTCTAATCCCTTTCTTCATAATTGCTGTTTTTGGCATCATTATCATGAGGCTCAGAAAGAGATACATGGCCTCAATGGCCGTGAGTACCATCTTCTTCCTCCTTCTTGTTTACTCGCTTCTGGCTTATTATATTCAGTATGGCAGTTACATCGTGGTTTCCCTTGCCACAGCCCTCCTCCTATCGGCACTTGTAGGAAGGCACAGGAGGGCACTGGAAGGTGGATTCCACAAGGTGCGTGAGTCATTCAGCCTTTACAGGTACAGGGCTGCGGTTTACCTGATTTTCATTGTCTCTGCCGCAGGCATTGCCAACCTATTCGGCCTGTTCTCCTTCATCGGGGGCCTGAACTTCTCTGCTGCAAGTGATTACATGTTCAGTTTTGGCACCATGTCTGATCTGATCAAGATCCATGTGGTCGAGGTAGGGATCCTTTGTTTTGTAGTACTCAGTGCAATGGAACTGCGAGGAACCAGGCTCCTTGACGGAATATTGTTTGCAGTGGTAACTATTGGTCTCTATTATGGATTATATTCAATTCTTTCATTACGTATTCCTGGGTTTTGGGAGCCGCAGGGACTGGAGATATTCGTTGTTTCAGTCATTGTCACCGGAATAGTGGTGTATGAGCCGTTCTTCAAGTTCGCCAGGAGTTACACGTACAAGATACCCTTCAGGATGTCCCTTCAATACCAGCTTGGGAATGCCGCGTACCTCAATGGCAGATACGATGTCAACATGGAGAGAAACAAGAAGAAGAACAAGGATCTTCTTGGGGCCGGAGGATTTGCATATGTTTTCAGGGGTAGAGACATAGCAACCGGGGAGAACGTGGTTGTCAAGGTACCAAGGGTCTACGACGAGGAGTCAAAGACCGAGAGAGAGAAGAGGGAATTTCTCCAGGATGCGGTCAGGCAGCTAGTTACGGAGAGCAAGATTTTGTCTGGCCTGGAGCACCCCGGGATAGTAAGATATATCGACTATTTCAGGGAGAATAACGAACATTACCTGGTAGAGGAATATGCGGATGGAAAGAACCTCAGTTCCCTGCTTGGCAACGACGGAAAGCCTGGAAAGGAGATGAAGGAGGAGGAAGCAAAGTCCATCGCGCTTTCGCTTCTTTTTGCCGTGAACTATCTCCACCTCCACGAGGCATACCACAGGGATCTGAACCCTGGAAATGTAGTCCTGACACAGAACGGGCCCAAGATAATCGACTTTGGGACGTCAAAGTCAGTGACAGAGAGGCGCTCCACGGCTTTCTTTTCGCACAGCCAGCGTATTGGAGTTCCGTGTTATCATCCTCCGGAACTCGACATGGACGGCAAAATAAGGGTTTCTGCATCCTATGACACGTACTCGGTCGGAGCACTGATCTGCTCCATGCTGACAGGTAAGTTCCTGGACGATGAGGTCCTAAAGACAAAGTACGACTATGGCTTCATAAGCCCAGCCTACCTGGAGGCAGAAATCGAGCCAAGAGTTACTCCCGAGTTCTATTTTGCGATCCAGAAGAGTGTCTCCTTCAACCCGGACGATCGCTACAAGTCAGCATTCGAGATGATTGCAGGGATAAATGGATGGAAGGGGGAATTCATGGTCTCAGACCTTGGGGAAATATGCCGGGTCTCGAGAAAGAAGGAGATCGAGATTATATTGTCCAGTGACGTTGTGGCGAATACATCCCACACCACTTACCTGCAATCAGACGTGTTCCGCGTGCTCCAGAAGAACAGGGAATCGCCTGCTACCGGTGCAGTGGTGGGTTACAGTGAAGTAACCTCGGAATTCCAGGTGAAGACTACAAGGGGGCGTTACGTATACTCAAGAAGGATCGGCGTTGTTCCAGAGAGGGGTACAATGTTCCCTCTACATGTT
>JAKAFX010000040.1 GCA_021817735.1 Thermoplasmata archaeon
GTATGAGATTTATTATATAGCTATGTTTTATTGTTTTATGCGAAATGCAATGCATGATCAGAAAACAAGCTTTGCTTTTCGTGTTAAATTGGTTGCCGCTCTTGCTGTTATCTGGCTTTTTGCTATGCCTTTTGTAGGTTTAGCAGCATCCGCCTCGTACGATAATGCAACGCCAATCCACTCGGAAGGTGCTTTTTTTGGCACAAGAAACACAAATGACAGCGAGGGGCCAAGCGGGTCGATCGCACCCATGGCGAGCACGCCTCCTCCAGGCGGTGGAGGAGGCGGAGGCTCCGCCCCAGTAACAGTTACGTTCTACATCTTCGACGGGAAAGGGGAAATTTCCCTCAACGGAAACCTATATGCGAACGATACTACAGCCACCCTGACCAGTGGTGGTTCGTACGGCATATCGAGTGCCAACCTTGCCAGTGGTTATTCGTTTTATGAGTGGTTACCCAACTGTGGCTCTGTATCCAACGATCTTTCAAGCTCCACCACTTACACGCCATCAGCCTCTGGAACCTTGACAATGGTGGTTTTCAGCGTGGGCCAAAGTAGTAATTGGGCGGGATACGAAGAAAGTGGTCCCTCAACCTCCAGCCAGGGGCTCACACAGGCATCTGCCATAATAAACGTACCCAGCTCGATCTCATACGTGGGAGGAGTTTCAGGTACGCAAACCTCTCAGGAAATGGTTGGCTTCTGGGTTGGACTTGGCGGAGATCAAGCTATAGGAGAATCCAACTCCAATCTCTGGCAGGCTGGAGTTGCAATACAGATGAATTCATCCGGCAGCCTGTGGATCTATACGTTCTGGGAATTTGCTAGCGGCGTAAGTACTATCGCAAGTTCCCCTCCTGAACCTATCTTCAATATCTATCCAGGCGATGTGATTTATGTTGATATCTCTGTATCAGGTCTCAATAGCCCAACTGAATACGGCAACTATGTGATAAAGGATGAGACTCAAGGGTTCTATAGCAGTGGCTCAGTGGTTCTTCCTACAGGCGCCTTTTATGGAACGCCCCTAAGTGCGGAATGGATAGCAGAGGACCCACATGATAACTTGTATGTAATTCCAGACTTTGGGAGCGTTTCGTTCCAAAGTGTGGAGTCAGGCTCTGCCTCGGACATGAACACTCCTTTCGTCTATCTGTTCAGCCCTGTTGCAAACGAAAGGGTGAAAGTGATCTTTGAGAATGAAGGATTTGATCAGTTTCTCACTCCAGGCACCACAAACAGTATTGACTTTACAGTCTCTTATGGTCAGTGGCAATCTTGATCAAGAGACGCTGGAAAATTGTGGCGTCGATACTTGTGGTAACCCTATTTCTCATACTGCTTATTCATTTTTATCTAAGCAGTCCCTCAAGTCTTCCCTTGGAGCAAGGAGAGCAAATCCATGTAGGGACTAGCACTTTCCTTTGGGTCTTTACTTTTCCGAACATTTCGGCTTCCCATTATACTATCGAGTTCAAACTTCCAGCTTATTCCTACGAAACTTTAGTAGGCGAATGGCAGTCTTCCTCCGCGGGGACGGTTTTTGTCTCCAGCCAGCCCTTTTCAAGTCTAACACACGTTCCTTCACTGTCCACCAATGGCAGCTTGAACCTCATTTTGAGGCCGGATGGGAATTACTTCCTGATATTCTTTAGCTCAAGGTTCACAACTTTCACTGTCACAAGAACGATACAGCTTATTCCCGGTGAAACGCGCATATGACTCTAGGAGACAAAGGGAGACTTTTGCTGGCAGTAAGAACTCTACCTCTGTAGGCCGGATGTGTGATGTTGTAAACTACGGTTGATATTTTCCAGAAATGTATGCACATTCTCCTGGTTGATTGAGAATGGTGCCAGAATGGCGGAACAGTCACTTTCCTCTTCCGGCTATCTTCTGCAACGGGATACTTCCCGCTATGCCAAAGGGAAGTTCGCGGAGTCGTTCAACTCAATCCACGCGATGAATGATCCGAACATGACACCCAAAAGCATTTTGACGTCATCCCACTGCCACTACATTTTGCCACGATAGGTTAAATACCGGCCGACAATAACTTTCCTTTCCTGGTGAATGAATGGAAAGCATATTCATCGCTCTTGGAGGGAACGCCCTTCTCAGAAACAGTGACCGGAGAACTTACGATTCACAGCTAAGGCGTGCTGAGGAAGCATTCCACCACCTGAACGGTATAGTCCAGGACAATCTTGCGGTGATTTCGCATGGAAACGGTCCGCAGGTTGGCGACATACTAATCCAGAACGAACTGTCCAGGGATACCACCCCTGCAATGCCGCTATTCGCGTGCGGATCCATGTCACAGGGAATCATAGGCGACCTCCTTCTCACCGCATACGAGGCAACCAGGCCCCCTGGAAGGCGCACGAAAGACCCTGCGTACGTGATCACCAGAACACTCGTTGACAGCCAAGACGAGGCATTCCAGAGTCCCACAAAGTACATCGGCCCGTTCTATGACAGGGAGACGGCAGAAAACCTCGCGGCACAGAAAGGCTGGACAGTAAGGGAACAGGAAGGAAAGGGATGGAGGAGGGTCGTGCCATCCCCGGAGCCGATCAGGATAATTGAGCGGGACGTGATCAAGCATCTCCTGGACACAGGGGTGCTCCCGATATGCACCGGCGGAGGCGGAACCCCGGTGGCGGAGGTCAACGGCAGGCTTGCCGGAGTGGAGGCGGTGATAGACAAGGATCTTGCCTCATCAGTCCTTGCTGGTTCACTCTCGTTCCAGCGGTTCATGATCCTGACTGACGTCCCCAATGTCTTCATAAATTACGGGAAAAGCAGCCAGAAGGCACTTGAGCATATCACCCTTGACGCTCTCAAGGAAATGTACGCCAGCGGCCAGTTCCCCGCAGGAAGCATGGGGCCAAAGGTCAAGGCTGCGATCCGGTTCCTTGAGTCAGGCGGTGAGATGGTCAACATCACCTCCCTGGAAAACTGTGGAAAGGCCATCAGGGAAGGATCGGGAACAGTTGTAACCAGGAATTAATGGCATGGAGCAGGTGCCCACAGGTCGCCCGTGTGCTGTATCTTGCCCCTTGCTGCCAGATAAGTCATGATCTTCTCAAGATCCACAGATTCAGTGTTCAGATCAAAGTTCTCCCTGAGGTCTGACTCGAGTCCGTCAAGAGTCCTGGGCTCCTTCAGCATCTTGAGGGTAAGGTTGAGGACGTCCTCGTAAATGTTCCATGGGAAGATGAACCAGGTCCACTTAGTGTCCTGAACCTCTTCCGCGAAAAAGTCAGGCTTGTACTTTGAATGGGTGATGTGGAGCATAGTGCTTGTCTTGAGCCCTGCAGGCTTGTGCCTAGACACATAGTCCTTCGCGAGCATCATGCTGCTCCCAGTGTCGGTGATATCGTCGACTATGAGCACTTTCCTGTCCGTGACGTTTATGACTCCGTCCTCCCGGAGGACTGCCTCTCCGTCAGCCTTAGCCGTGATTCCCCAGTGTTCAGTCTTCACCGCATAGAGGTCCTTTATCCACAGCATATCCGAAAGAATCCTTGCGGGTACGAGCCCTCCCCTGGAAAGCCCGATGATGAAATCAGGATCGTAGGAGCCAAGCACCCTGTCCCTGATCGTGATGCACCAATCCTCTATCTCGCTCCAGCTGACAATCCTGGCTCTGAATTCCATGGAATCCAGTTAGTCTCGTAAAAATTTAAACCTTCCTAGCAAAGTTGACGTATGCACCTCGCCAAAAGGTGCACAGTTTTCGGCGGAGCAAGTTCAGCGCTTCAATATGGTACCGTAATGCTTCCTGAACTTGTCCAGCTTGGGAGAGATCACCAGCCGGCAATATGGCTTGTCCGAATTCTGCATGAAGTAGTTCCAGTGATAGCTCTCGGAAGGGTAGAAAGCGCTGAAATCCTCCACCCTGGTCACAATTGGCTTCTCATACTGGCCGCTGCTTCCCAGCTTCGCCATGTAATCAAGCGCAGCTTTCTTCTGATCTTCGCTGGTGGCAAATATCACTGACCTGTACTGTGTTCCCACATCATCTCCCTGGCGGTTCAGTGAGGTTGGATCGTGCACTGAGAAGAATATCTCCAGGATGTCGCTGTAAGAAATGACCTGAGGATCAAAGGTCAGCTGGACTACCTCAGCGTGGCCGGTATTTCCCGTGCACACCTGCTCATAGGTCGGGTTGGCCTTAGTCCCGCCGGAATACCCTGACTGAACTCTTGTTACCCCTTCCACTTCCTGGAACACAGCCTCAGTGCACCAGAAACATCCACCTCCGAGGACTGCAGTTTCTGTACTGCCGCTCATTCATCTCCCTCCGGCTCAAACATCATGGAAATTGAGTTGACGCAATGCCTTACATTCTTCCTGGTGAACTCTTCACCCAGGAACACGTGTCCCAGATGCCCCCCGCACCTGCTGCACTGTATCTCTGTCCTCATTCCATCTGCATCAGGGACCCTCAAAACCGCACCCGGCAGCTCTTCATCGAAGCTCGGCCATCCGCACCCTGAGTCAAACTTGCTGTCAGATCTGTACAGCGGCTGACCGCATCTCCTGCACAGATAGGTTCCCCTCCTGCTGCTATGCTCATATTCCCCCGAGAACGGAGGTTCAGTCCCCTTGTGCAATATGACCCGCTCTTCGGCAGGACTAAGCTTCCTGAGTTCCATGAACAAATATTCTGCCTTGTTATTTAAGTTTGAATGAAGCCGAGGTATTGTGTGTTATCACACGTAGAGTCACGAGAAATGCTTACATATACACCGCTTGTCCTGTTGGTGTGCAACGAAATAGTGTAATCATTATAATAGCCATAGCCCTTGCAGTTATAGTTATCGTTCCTTCATCTTATCTTTTGCTGTCGAACCATCAATCAACACCGCTTCCTGCAGTCAGTTCTGATAACAGGACCGGAAATTTCATGTGGTCTGGGAATTTTACCGGCCATACAAATACTCTCCTTCCATTGAACCTGACCTATTCCAACGTATCCACCAACTTCTCGCAGGTCAATAGCGGTCCATCATATCTCAACACCAGTCTGCTGTCAAGTGGCCGCGGTGCTCCATCTCTCCTGTGTTTCAACTTTGAGTATCATGTTTCAGGCTCCTTGAGGCTCACGGCTCTTCCTCCATTGGTGGCTATTTCTGGGTCTCCCCTAAGTGACTTCTACACATTTCATGAACTTGGCGGTAATGCATCTGCACCGATGGTGAACGTCTCCAAGCAGCTTTGCCAATGGGCGCCCCCATATCAAGAACTCTCACTTCTAAACGAATCGAACTGCACGGGGAATGGCAGGTATAATTTTCAACTGACCGCCTATATTTACGAAGTGCGCGTGCCTTGCTCCGGTCTTGAGAACCCATTCAACCTCTATCTCAATGCTTCACTCATCGGCCTCTCGTCTCCAGTATACACAAGGACCAACCTTACAATAAACAATACAGGTTTCAAAGCGGGTTAAAGCTCAATTGGAGCCCACCCGTTTGCGGCAACAGCGGTTGGCCATCCACAGTTCCTGGCCGCAGTATCACCAACAGTTGCCGTACAGTCTTCCATGGATACCCCGATCTTCATTTCTCCCCCTTCTGGCGTTCTGTGCTATGCAAACGTCACGCTGACCAACTCCCAGGCATCTGCTACGCCGGATCCATTCAACCAGGAAGTCACGACTGACAGTGCCCACTATTCCCAGTAAGAGTCGCCCAGGCTTGGAAATGTGATATGGTTCACACCCGACGGCACAGTTATCCCAAGTTGGATAGAATCAGGCGATCATAGCAATGCAACGAGCACTGTGTACTGGCTCAAAGTACCAGTAAGCATTGCGTCAGATTCCTCTACTCGGATAGAAATGGGTTTCGAGTCAACCCAAGTCAATCTTTTCTCCTCTACCGGCAATGAAGGAATGGCTGCACAGCTAACTTCAACCTATGCCCAATACGACAATGGGAAAGTGGTTTTTCCATTCTATGACAACTTCAAAGGCACAACGATCAACACAAACACCTGGAAGGAGATTGGAGCAGGCTCAAATGGCAACAGTCTCGTGGTAGACAACGGTCTTTCAATGACTTCTGCGTATAGCTGTGGAGGTGCCATTGGGATAGTGACCAACCATGTCTTCACTACTCCGTATATAATCGAGGCTTCTGGCTCAGGTATCGTATATGCGGGCGGTCCTACCCTGGTTGGACCATCAGTGTCACTGACCCAGTCCTTTTCACGCGAACTGTATGGTGGCTCTGCAAGACTCACCGACTCATATTCGATCAACTGGTGGAAACCGTTCTCTCTTGTGAACGACCATGGAAACGGAAATTCATATGGTCTTGCCAACGACGCCGTGCCATATGCAAGCGGGAATGGAATGGAAGCTTCGGTCAACGGCATCGTGGGTCTTGAGTGGAAGTCAACAGTGACCCGAGCCATCACAGCATATCCCACGGATTATGGAAGCAATAGACAATATAGTTTCGCCAGATGATAGAAAGAGAAAGTACACAGATCGGCAGATTCTGAAGCTACTTGTGTTACTGCAGATCTTCAGTATCTCATACAGATCATCCAGGATATTCCTCACCAACCATGAGGAATATCTCAGAATGACTGGCCTTAAGGAAATACCAAGCTTCCAGACCCTGTCAAGGAGGGCCAGATCGTTTGATCTCCATGCAATAAACAGGGAGATCACCTTTCTCCATTCAATGGAATCCATTGCAGCAGTGGATTCCTTCATGATACACACCTGCAAATATTCCACTGCAATGAGGAGAAAATACTGGGGAAACTATAGGGACCCTGAATCAGGATGGTCAAAGACCACCAAGGGGTGGTCTTATGGACGCAAGTGTCACATGACACTTGATGTTGATTCCCTCCTTGTCATGGACTGGTTAATCACTAAAGGAAACATCCATGATTCCCGTGTATCCAGGGACATGATCGATTCGGTGAGGAATTTCTCCTATATTCTTGCAGACTCAGCATATGACACCTCAGACACTTATGATTATGTGTTTGAGAACACACATGCCCTTCCCGTAATTGACACAAACAGAAGGAGAGGCATTGTTCCTGAACGGTTATCGGTGAACAGGAAGATCGGCATCGATCTCAGAAAGGAATATTCCGCGCTCTACTCCCTCAGGTGGGAAATAGAGCGGACATTCTCCATACTGGAGGAGATCCTGCAGTGTGAAAATGTCTGGTACACAAAGAACAGAGATTATGACAGTGCAATGGGCCTCAAGGCCATTGCGTACAATCTCATGGTCATTTCAAACATTGAAGCAGGAGAAAAGCCAAGGGAGATTATGAAAATCGTCGCTTGCTAAAACATGAGACACCCTATTATGGTGTATTAGAACATGTGAAAGATGACTATTTCTCGGTTCATGAAATACATAGAATTCTCAAGAAGAGAGGATTATTTTTCATTTTTAATCTTCCAAATAGGTACTCAGTCTCAGAGTACGTCGCGAGAAAAATACCCCAGACGTATCATCACGACAGATTATACAGTAAATTTGATATATTGAGGCTTCTCGAACAAAATTTTGAGGATATCGCACAGTCTGTAATCGCCGGTTGAAAATTGTGCATTTTCGCCGGAATAAAAGTGATCCAGATCGCCGGTTTAATTTTGATCCACTTCCTCGTGATGAAGAGGATCAGAATTGTACGGCTTGGAGGACTGGCGCATGATCAGGAACATGAAGGATGGAGGAATGAGCAACAGGGAGATCGCCGAGGAGCTTGGCATATCCAGGAACACGGTAAGAAAGCTTCTCAATGCATCTTCAGTCAATGAGCATCCCCACAGGCAGAGAACCTCGAAGCTGGACCCTTACAGGGACCGCATAAGGGATATGATCGATAAGCACAACCTCTCTGCCATCAGGATCCTTGAGGAAATCCGAAAACAGGGATACGATGGCGGGTACACGATCCTGAAGGATTACTGCTCCACCGTGCGAAAGGATCGGAGGATACCCGCTGTCTACAGATACGAGACTGATCCAGGAAAGCAGTCCCAGGTCGATTTCGGTGAGTTCGGGTACATCGAAATAGACGGCAAGAGGAAGAAACTCTACGCCTTCAGCATGATTCTAGGATTCAGCAGGATGCGTTATGCTGAATTCACCACAGACATCAGCACACGCAACGTGATCCGCATGCACCTCAATGCCTTCAGGCATTTTGGCGGATTCACGGATACCATCCTGTACGACAACATGAAGCAGGTTGTCCTTGAAAGAAAGCTCAAAGCCTCCGAATCAAGGTTTAACGGAGAGTTCATGAGCTTCTCAGAGTACTATGGCATCATTGTGAGGCTCTGCTATCCCTATCGTGCCCAGACCAAAGGCAAGATAGAGAACACCATCAAGTACCTGAGGTATAATTTCTGGGCAGGAAGGACATTTCAATCCCTCTCAGATATTAATGTCCAGTGCATGGAGTGGCTCAATAAGGTCAATTCCCAGATCCATGGCACCACGCATGAAATCCCGCATGAGAGGCTGAAGAAGGAACAGCTGAATCCCATGGATTCTGTGCAGGACTATTCCATCAGGATAGAGGAAGTAAGGAAAATATCAAGGGACTGCTATGTTTCCTACAAGGGAAACCGTTACTCAGTACCCTGGGTGCACGCAGGCAGGGTCGCCAGGGTCATAGAATCGTCGACCCTGAAGATACAGGTTGACTCCAATATCATGGCGGAGCATGATATTCTCCCCGGAACAGGCTGTATATCAAGGAGGAAGGAGCATTTCGAAGGCCTCCTCAAGGCGATCAGGTAATGGCATCCGCCGTTCTTGACCGCGTGTTGCACCACAGCATCGTGGTGAACATAAAAGGGGATTCTTACAGGCTCAAGGACAGGAGGAAGGGCAACCCTCCTCCTTACAGGAAGGAGTGAAAGAAAATGAGTGAAATAATAAATAGGGTGGATCAATTTTACACCGGCGATTTTGCACAAATCATGACCGGCGTTTACATTCTATCCATATAATGCCTGAAAGTTTAAAGATTTATGCATTATAATATGCTAAGGACAGTATGCAGGAACGAAGACCCACGACATCACAAGATTGGTAAAATGAGATCGTGGGGTTCTAAATCTCCGGAAATTCAAGATCCGCAGGTTTATGGAAGACCTGTTGCATATTTCAGGGAATATTTCAAGAGAAGCAACCCCTAAGCGGGACTCTCGGTGGGCAAGAGAACCACGGACCACATGATATTCCAGGGGCGCGACGATCAGAGTGAAATATCAGATTCTGCAAGGGATTTCTTTCCAATATGATGCTCATGAACGAATAGGTCACTTGTGTCCCAGAGTCGGCAGAAGGCAGACTCGGCCTATGGATCATCCGACCCAGGTTTCGATTACGGCACCAATTACTAGAAGTACCACTGAAATACCAAGGAATGTGATTGCCTCCTTTATTTGCCTGCCACTCTTGTGGTTAAAGTAAGAGATTTTTTCAGTTCTCAACGCCGACTGAAAGTAGCCGAGAATCAAATCAGCTATCATCATTGAGACACTAATGCCGAAAACATACCCCATTGTTTCCGGTATGAATTGAGGTAGAATGTATTTTAATGTAGAGATAGTCATCGATCCAGTTATTAGGCTTGACAGTACAACAGTTTCCAGACTGTTGGAATTGAATAGATTAACAAATGTGCCCACAAATAAAGTGAATCCACCTAGAACGTACTGATACAAATCAAGACTGAGATTGTTAGAAAATATCTCATTGAAAAAAGTGTAAGGATCAAAGGCGGAACTCCCGGAGCCTCTAGGAGTTGGTGTCACCGGGAAAATGAAAAGGTAGAGTATCAAGAAAAGCCCGAAGGTGGAATAGTACATTATAATCGAAGACCAGAGAAAAGGAGTGCCCTGAAACCTACGCTCATCTGAATCTGTGCCAGACACAACAAGATTGGCAGCACGATCATATGCAGTCTGAAGAAATTTTCTGAATGCCAGTACAAACGCAAAATTAATGAACTCAGCCAGGAAGAATGCCTTGATGAGATTCCTGCCAAATATCAGTTTGTACTTTGAGGTAGACTCGATCGGGTACTTAAATACAAGTCTCTTGTGAAATATAGTTGCCCCTATTCCCAAATTCGTGAGAGATTCTAGTGAATAATAGATTAGTGAGACAGAATATAGAATTAGAAGATCCAGCAGGCCTTGCTGTGTTGTAAAAACATTCATAGCACCTTTTATAAAATTCAACTTATAGGACAGAAAAAATCCAAGAACGTACGACTTATCCAGAATTGCAAAATCTATAACTATCGACAGTGCTACCAGGAAGGATTGCTCCGTAAAATAAGCAATTACCCGTTCTCCTATATCAAGGAGTCTCATCTTTCAATCTCTCAATTCTCTTGGTTATCCTTCTGTCAACCTTTGAAGCCACATTAGAAGGGTAACTTCCAGAAGAAACAAAATTACGAATTTCCTCCAGAGTACGAATGAATGTGCTTGAATCACCCAAAATTGTTGCTCCGAACTTATCTGCTGATATTTCAGACCTATTTGTTATCAATTGAAGAACCATAATTGACAGCATTGAAATGCTTATCAAAGCAACCGGAATGAAGAAAAACCTGCCTACCATTCCCAGAAGCAAGATAATAACAAGAGATAACGCTGCAAAAGCCAAAAATAAGACAAACAGGTTGGAAAGCAATCTTTTCATGAGGTAATCTCCATGTTTAATGTGTCCAAGTTCGTGCAGGATCAGCGCGTCCACACATTTTTCATCTAGCTGTGAAATAAACTTCCAGTCAATGTATACACTTGGCCCGTTGACAGTTGAACGCGCGAATGCAGGAGGAAATTTCCCGGTATTTTCAAAAGTGAAAATGGCAATATTTTTCTTGGTAATGTTTCTGAATTTCTGTGAGTATAGTCTTGATCGCAGTTCATCTTTAGCATTCACAAGCTCCAGAAAATTATAATCCCTGAGTAAACGGGGAGAAAAATCACTCCTATAGGATTTGGTCCTCCTCTGCACTACATAGTTCCCTGTACCAAAGATCACGGAAAAAACTGCAAGTGCAATTATCGAGTAGTCAAAAGTCATGACAATTGCCGGGAAGACCAACACGATCAGAGTTAATGCCAGAAACGACAATACATCGAAAATTAACATCCGAATGATCCTTTGTTCTACTCTGAACACCCCTTGTCATGCATTATAATACTTCACTATATTGTTGATTGTCAATTAATATAATAAAATTACTGTGATCAACGAAAAAGATTGAATTTAATTTTAAAAAAACTATTGTTGGATTAAAATCCAACAATAATGGCAGCTACGACTCCAATTATTGCTAGAGTCACCGGATCAACCGCTGCTACAGTGATTAACAATATATCTGTGATACTGCCCACCGAAACAGCACCACTTGCCAGAAACGCATCAGCTGCAGCACTCACGATCGCCCCAGCAATTGGTACACCTGCCCCTGTAAAAGCCCCAGAAATAGCTGCTACCAAAAACGCATAGGGCTGGTATGCACCCCAGTGCCACAGCATGTAGTCGACAATGTCTCCCATTGTTCCCGCACCCGTAACATGTATGCTTTGTGTCTGTACGTTGATGTTCCCGAAATCCATCGGGATGGCGTTGTATGCGCCTATTTCCATCGCAGCATACATGGGAACGCCCATCGCACCCAGCAGCAAAACAACTGCAGCTATGGTAACTATACCATGAGTTTGCCTGTTGTTGAGCCCACTCTGATTCTTTTCCTCCGTTCTCGATCTTTCACAGGAACTTAAAAGTATAAATTCCTGTGATAGCATCTCATCGCTCATCAGGA
>JAKAFX010000041.1 GCA_021817735.1 Thermoplasmata archaeon
GCAACCTCGCGAGGAGAGAGACCATGGCGTTCCAGAACAGAAGGAATTTCTGAGCCGATGAAAGGTTCCACTCCCTGGATCATCTTTTTCCCAGCCTCAGCGTGATCAAGGCCGAATCTTCGCTTGAACAGGTCTTCGAAGCTGTGGCTGAATGGTGGATGGCCGACGTCATGAAGGAGTGCAGAGGCAAGAAGCAAATCAGATTGCTCTATGTCAAGTCGTTCTGCAAACTGGGAGGCGATGTACATAGTACCCAGCGAATGCTCGAAACGCGTGTGATTAGCCCCCGGGTACACAAGATAACTCATTCCCAGTTGCTTGACATACCTCAGTCTCTGTAACTCAGGAGTGTCTATGAGTTCACCGATCACACCAGATACTCTAACCGGGCCATGAATTGGGTCCTGTATTATCTTGAAGTTCCTGCTCATATTAGTTCAAAGGAGCCGGACTCACCCCGATCGGTCCAGATGTCCTGGAAGGTTCTCCCTGATTCACCTCAGATCCGCACCTCATCAGCATCGCGAGTCGAGCTTACCGTTGCCCCCTTCCGGTTCTGGCGGATTCAGCACACTGATCCATGACCCGTCCTCCTTTGAGGTCGGACCGTGGAACCTGCGATCCGGTGAGACAGACCATCATTGACTCCACAGGGCCAGCCAGAAGTCTGGTTGCCCTCACGAGACCGTCACCCCTGCATGTAGACTTCAGGTAACAGGAAGTGCCTAACTTCCCGGCCAAGTCCGGCTAGTCCAGATAACGATCTCGTTAAAAAGGTATCATGCTGAAAAGTGTTATTAATATCAAAAACATTTCACAAATATCAAAAAAATGTGAGTCATTATGAGTGAAAAATTGATGGATACGAAAATGTGGGCTCTTGTAGCAGCAATAATTGTTGTGACTTCTGGGCTCATAGTCATTGGCGCGGAGACACAGAACTTGGCGTCTAAGAGCCCGGGCAAGATCACGGTGACTGATTCACTTGGACGAACCTTCACTTTCAACCATACCCTGACACGGATAGTAAGCCTCGATCCTTCTGCGACGGCTACTCTATATGCCATCGGGGCCTACAAGGACATGGTGGGAGGAAATGAGTTCGACTGCTATCCACCCAACGAAAGCCTTCCAAATGTGGGGGACGCCTTCTCTGTCAACTACGAGGCGCTGCTAAACCTGTCACCTCAGCTGGTGCTTGGTTATGGCTCATCCATGCCCACATACGGCACTTACATAAACAACACTCTGCACATTCCTTTCATGCTTGATAATCCCGAGAGTTTTCAGCAGATTGAGAATGAAACCATGATGCTTGGAACACTCACTGGAACACAATCCAACGCAAGTCTCGTAGTATCATGGATGCAACAGAATATTGCCAGCATAAATTCGACAACATCTGCTCTTCCTGGAAACAACCAGTCCATATTCTATTATAACTGTAATATAGGTGGAATTTGGACTGCAGGAACGGGGACCTTCATAAACCAGTTTTTCAATACAGTCCACGTGAGAAATATTGTCAAACAACCGGGATTTAGGACTATCAGCCAGGAATGTATTGCCAATGCATCTCCAAGTATAATATTACTGGACCAGTACGTCCCGGTGAGTGCAGTTAACTGTGCACCGTTTAACCAGACTGCTGCAATGACATCAAGTCCTCAGAGAGTGTACACAATGTTCAATGATAATTTCTTTGTGGACCCAGACTTCAGGGTGGTTTTCGGTATCCAGTGGGTAGCACAGGAGATATACCCGGCAGTCCAGCTTCAACTGTCTCCGTTTCCGCTCAACTTGCAGTATTATCCTGGGCCTACAGCATGAGGAGGATACAATAGTGTTCAGGCTTCCTATCAGGGATTACACAGGTAACATTTCCCTGCCAATTCCAGCTAGGTTCGCAGTTCTGATCATTGTCCTACCTGTGGTTATAATGCTATCCCTGATGGTTGGGTCAGTCTATATACCATTTGGAACCGTGTTTCGAGTAGTGCTCTCTCAGGTGCCATTTCTTGGGAGTCACTACGCGGGCAGTTTTTCTCCGGAGCAATATGAGATAGTGGTATTGCTGAGAGAGCCACAAATACTTGGCGCAGCAGTGATCGGTGCTTCTCTGGGGGTAGGGGGAGCAGTGATACAGTCGATTTTCAAGAATCCAATAACTGAACCATATGTAATTGGCATATCAAGTGGAGCAGCGCTGGGGGCAGTGATTGCGATCACGGGTACGTTTGATATTTTCGGGATTTATTCTCTTAGTATTTCTTCATTCGCGTTTTCCCTTCTGGTTGTGTACCTGGTGTATTTTCTATCTCTCAGGCACGGAAGGGTTCCTGTTGTATATCTCCTCCTGATGGGAGTGGCTATTTCACTGTTCGTTTCTTCCCTGGTTGCCTTCATGATATTCAACAATGTGAGGCTGCAGGGACAGGTATTTTTCTGGTTGATGGGATCTCTGCAGGAGTTAACCTGGGATAAGCTCGCTATTATTTTTATCATAAACTCACTGATGATCTTTGTTGCAGTAACGTTTTCAAAGGAGCTGGATGCATTCCAGATGGGGGAGGAGTATGCGAAGTCAGTGGGGGTCCGTGCGGAGATGACCAAGCTGGTTCTCGTATCAGTCATCGCCTTGGGCGTTTCTGCTTGCGTTGCAGTCTCTGGTCTCATAGGATTCGTAGGACTGGTGATACCCCATGTGAGCAGGTTGATCTATGGTGGCGCAAACAGGCGCGTAGTTCCAGCTTCTGCGGCCCTTGGAGGCATATTTTTGGTGCTTGCAGAAGATCTTGCTCATTCCTCACTCTTTGGCGGTGAGGTCATTCCCATAGGAATAATCACGAGTCTGATAGGCGTCCCCTTCTTCATGTTTCTCCTGACCAGGCTATCAGGTGGATCATATGACACTTGAGGCAAGAGGCTTGGCGAAGAAGATTGGGAATTTCTCTCTAACGGATATCTCCCTTGCGTGCAGCCCGGGGGAAGTGACAGGAATAGCTGGCGCTAATGGCGCAGGCAAGAGTACTCTCTTGAAACTTCTTTCTGGCATCTTGCGGGTAGATTCTGGCCTAGTGCTTGCAAATGGTCAGGACATCTTGCGGATGACACCGAGGGAGCGTGCAAAATCTGTCTCAATATTGCTGCAGGAAACACCAAGCCCATTCAATTTCGTGGTCGAAGATGTTGTAAGGACAGCAGGCTATTTTATCGGGAAAAATGAGGATAACCTTGATTCAGTCCTGGGATCCATGGGGATTTCAGAACTGTCAGGCAGGCGCTTTCATGAACTCAGCGGGGGCGAGAAGAGGCTTGTCATGCTGGCGGCACTCCTATATCAGGATTCCAGCATCTGTCTTCTTGATGAACCTTTTTCCTTTCTTGATGTAGATAAGGAAATAAGGACAACCAGGGCAATTAACCAGCTTAAGAAGGAGGGAAAGGCAGTAGTTATCACCCTACACGACATGAATGCCCTAATGAGGCTTGCGGACCATACGGTCCTGATGAAAAGGGGTGAAATAGTGGCAAAGGGCAAGACGGTGGACATTCTAACACCAGAAAATGCATACCTCACATATGGGGTAAGGTTTTCGGAATACATGTCGCCAGAAGGAAAGAGACTCATTGCTGATGACCTTCTGCAGATTTGAATTCTCTCGATCGAAATTACGTGGCAGGATCTGTCACTGGATCAGGATGTATCATTCCGGACCTGGAGCTAAATCTGCAATGGATTCGGACAGGAAACCAGTACCGTGATGTCTACATAGATACACTAATAAAGGATGAAAACTAACTAAATGTAACAATGACTGGAAAATCGACATTCTGAAATGGTAGGCCGCTCACATTGGATTTCCTATATACTCCCTGGTTGATAGAGGCGCACCAGATCGGCTCCAAGACCATGATCCTTTTCAAGAGGTGATAAACCAAGGAATAACTGATGGTGCGGTTGGAATGGCTTCAAGGTTCCAGTTGATTAACTTAAAGACTGAAAGCCTTTAACTCCATTGGAGTCAAACGCGATAATTTTCGTGGCGAGATAGTCTCTCGCAGTTTAGCTGCCAATACATTCCAGGTACAAATTACACAGAGAGCATGAAAAGATGCCTACCAAGGATCTTTACCATAGAGGTCTGGGGCCGTATCATCCAATTTTATGAGGCCTCGGAGTGAGGTAATAACGCGGAATCTACAGTCAAAGTTTATTGCCTTGTATCGTCTTGATACACCATGCACCCGGGGAGATGTCCGCAATGCGAGGATATAGAAGTTTGCCCACATTGCGGCTCAAAAATTAGAAATTTCCGGCATGTCGGAGTCCGAAGCACAGGAATCGCCGGATCCTCCATATGGCACTACTCAGAACCATGTGGACACAGGATATCAGTTGAAAGCAGGCCCGTGGCAGGAACTCTCGGAAGGGCTTTGGCAGTCTATAATGGTGGTCCACTATGGAATAACGGTTACGGTTGGTTCAACATTTTCTGGGGCAAATTCTGGGATGGACAGCCCCTTGTTGAACAGGTTAACAGGGTCACAGCAGACATCGAGGCAAGTGTTTCCTACTCAGGGGGGCTTAGCCAGTACAATGTTGGCATAGGAAAGTTTTCGGGAAGTACCGTGGTCACTTCGTCACCTTCGCATAAGGTTTCAAATATTGAAATCGGCACTGAACTTGCTAAGTGGATTCGCGATGGAACAATTCCCAATCTTGGAACTAGGGGGGCCTACAATGTCTTTCTACCTCCGGGGATTACTGCACTCCTCGGCAATGACAGTTCATGTGCAGTGTTTTGCGATTATCATGACACTGCAAACGGAGACAACGGTCCATTCTTTACATGCGAACCGTATCCATGCAACAGCGGCTGCAACCAGTGTACATCACTGTCACTTGATACTCTTACCCAGGGACTGTCGGAGGAAATGGTGGAGCTGAAGACCGACATGAACCCAGGCACAGGCTGGACTATCGGCACTATGGAACTCTGTGACTACTGTGATCAGAACTTTGTGTGCAACAGGATTTCGACCGGGGAATATGTCAATGCATGGTACAGCAACGCCACAGATTCCTGCTGGAAACCATGAAATTGGCCTGAAAATGATCGATGCACACCGAAGAATCGCGGGGGCCGTCCCCACTCCATTCAAATTTGAGCCCATGGAGTCTATACAACACTTACAGTGCAGTAAAATTCCTATGTCCTGTTAGAGAGATTCACACTTCTGTAGACGAGGGCAAGCCTCAAGTATGGCAACCCCTGAAATCTTTCTGGGTTAAAACTGATTGAGAACTTTGAGTTCTTTGATGTTCTGATGTACCAGAACATTATCTCTCTAACGGTCTGTGAGGCTGCTACGAGCTGTGCGGTAGTTATACTCTCGCTCCTTAACAGCCTGTCAATTACATCGTCCTCAAGTTCTTCATTGAGGGATAGCTTGACAAGAAACTGGTGATCTGGGGGGTCTGAAACGTTTACAATAGACTCTGCTAGCGCCTTCAGGTAGACAAGAATCCTGTCATAATTCACTGCCCAATCATTGTCACCCACCCTCAGCAGCGCGATTTCTGATGCAAGCCTGTTCTTAAGGATGAAGAAATATTCTACGTCGGAATCGTAATCCTCCATTGTATGTGATATGATGCATTCAAAGGTTGGGAACTTTTGACCAGGCGTCTTGGACATACCTGAATATATTGGCCAATAGTTATAACCGTATCGATCAGGGTTGAGACCAGTTTCCGTTGCTTTTCAACTCAGTTTCTACCATGACTCCAATGGCGGTACGCTAATTATCTGCTCATAAGGCAAAGAAAGGATTGACAATTTAGAAAAAAATGGGAAAAAAGATTAAAAAATTATAGAAAATAAAAGGTCGCGTGACTATGGCTTCGGTTTCCTCATGAAAAGTAGGAACCCTACTATAGCAGCTACAACGGCAATACCAGCCACGGTCAGCACCAACCCTGTTGGGAACTGGCTAGCTGTACTGGGGGACGAAACCTGAGTGAAGGTAACGTTAACAGAGGCACCTGAATGGTCGATCACTACAAAGCCGCTGGTTGTACTGAGCTCGTAACCCGAAACATTGCCGATTGTGTAAGTATAATTCCCGTTTGGCACGTAGAAGTATATCCAGCTGTCAGTGGAGTTCACTGTGACCCCGTTGAAAGTGACTTCCCACGGTGTCCCAGTTGGGGCATTAATGCTGTGGAATCCAACCGTGTATGTCTGCAGGGTAAATACCACGCTCACTGTCACGGCATCCCCACTCACAGTAGCGGTACCCATGGACGGCGTAGATACGTAATCGTCCGGTGAAATGATAGTATAAGAGTACGAGCCGTTGAACTCATCAATCGACATTGTGCTTGCAGTTAGGTTGTATTCAATACCATCAAGGTTCAGTATCCAGTACGAACCCGCTGGCAAGCCTGTTTCTTCAAACGTCAGCTGGTACTTGATGTACACGAATGTGACTGCCTGGGTCGTATCCGTGCCATCTACTGTGACCGCAGAGGATGCTGGGGTGCTGTAATTCACTGGACCTGCTATGCTATAGTTCCATGTTCCATTCTCCTTCTGGAAGCTAATGCTGCTGGTCGTGGACGACAGGGTGAAACCATCAAGAGTGACGCTCCACAGGGAACCAGCAGGCAATCCAGTTTCCTGGAATTCCACATTGAACTGGATGATGGTGAAGACTATGTCAACTGTTACGGCCGCTCCACTCACAGTAACATAACCGTACATGGGGTTGGCGCTGTAAATCGAGGGTTTTATCACGGAAAAATAGCTCGTTCCGTTCACGACATCGAACCCTATGGCAGATCCTCCGAAAGAGGTTATGGTGACATCATGCAGGGTGATTCCCCATGCCTGATCCGATGGAAGTCCTACTGCGTTGAATGTCACTCCATATTTTGGCAGCACTAGCGGGATGTAGTCTCCGCCGTACGCGATGTTCCCATGGTCATTATAGGGTATGGTCCCATCAAAGCTATACCAGAAATTCCCGCCCTGGTAACCAACTGGAACAATGACTCCTGTCAGGTTGAACCCGTTTACCGTATTCACGTACGACACGCTCTGCTTCTCCGGGAGGTTCCAAGCGTTTTCATAGGTCACGCCGTTATTTCCGGTCATTGGGTCAAGATGCGGGCTGTACGATGACCTAGCTGTATCAAAATAGTTGTTGTATATCAGGTTCCCAGAACTGAACACAGAAATCCCGGTCGGCAGATTTCCGTTGAGCATGTTCATCGCAGTTGAGTCACGTGTGATGTTATCCGTTTCAAAGTGGTTGCCCCACACGGTGCCACTGCCAAATGTCCCCTGGGAGTTGTAAATCAGCATGGAGCTTCCCATGACTGAGAAGATGCTGTCTGCGATGAGGAAGTCAGTGGACTCAATGAGCATGACGTTAGCAATCGGAATGCCATGCATAGAGTTCGGGAACCACCCGCTCACCCTAGCATCCCAAAGTGATATGCCGGAGGTTTCGTAGAAGACGTAATTGAGGAAGTTGTCCATTGGCAGGCCATAAGCCTGAGCATATGTTGCCTGTGAAGATGAATAATCCACTGCAAGAGCAGGTGGATGGTCAATTACCATTGCTACGTTTGTATTTAAGATCTGTATGCCCGAGAACTCAGGGTACATGTACGGGTTGGTCTTCATGAATAGAGCGTCCAAGCTGCTCGCTGCGTTGGTCTCAACTATATATGGATCATCAGGAAGCCCGCTGCCAGTGATTGCTCCAGGAGGCGTACTTCCGACTGTCAGGTATGGGACCTGATCATTGCCGTTCGCATAAAGCGGCGTGTAGATGCCGAGGGAAAGATCGATTCCAAGCGTAACGTTGAGGAATGCTGCTGTT
Source organism: Thermoplasmata archaeon (assembly GCA_021817735.1). Lineage (GTDB taxonomy): Archaea > Thermoplasmatota > Thermoplasmata > Thermoplasmatales > Thermoplasmataceae > JAKAFX01. The sequence continues at coordinate 7,897 of JAKAFX010000041.1, forward strand.
TCCGTGGTATTATTCGTTCCTCCGCCACCTCCTCCCTGTGCCAGTGTTATCACTTCGGGCACCGTGTATGCAGTTGGAGTGAAAGTATACGTAGAGTAGTCGCTCAGCATTACTGCTCCAGAGTACTCAAGGCCACCTGGCATGGAGAAACTGTAAGTTCCGTTCTGGTTGATCGGGGCCCAGGCTGCGGTCTTGGGATTGTACGTTGAACCGATGTTGAGGAACACAAACGCATTCTCCGGATCAATTTTACCCTGTATGTTCACGGCACCACCAGCCTTGGATATAGTAGATCCCCATAGAGGAGCCATCAGGGATGGCCCGGAACTGAGATGTGCGATAGGGTTCTTGACAGAGGTGTACCAAACTGAAAGGCCGCTTATGGTTTCGCCAGTGTTTGATCCATAATTGTAAGCTGCCCTGACATTGGTGTTTGCCAGCGTAACGCTATCAAGATAGGAAAGTGTAAGCTGGTCATTTGCATAATAGTTAACGGTAGTGCTGCCGCTCCCTGGCCCAGTAAGAACCAGTTCTGCATCATATAGAAGACCAGAAGGTGTTGTCCGTGATCCGTCAACATGGAAGACTGCCTGAGGAGTCACCAGAGAAGATCCGCTCCTGACCGAATTAAATACCACCGTATCGTAAGTTCCTGCGGCAAAGGAGGTGGTCCCTTCGCTTGACATTTCATAATCAAAGCCAATGGCATTGTTGTTCCCAGACATGAATGAGCGAACGGTGAGAACAAGGGTAAACGACTCCGGAAGATTGTATACCAACGGAGAGGCATAGTAATAGAAAAGACCAGGTATAGTTTCTCCGCCTCCGCTATATATTGTGGAAGACGGAAGAGACATGGCAGGGGAAGACAGGTTCCAGACGTTGTCTATGAACTGAATGGTTCCGTTGCTGGGATTATAGAGTCCTACACTGTGTACCCAGTAAACATAACCAGGCACACCAAGTATGGTTGTCTGATTTAGAACCACGTTAAGCTGTATAGCAACGGAATGCGGTGCGCTATTCATCAGGTAAAATGGCTGCAGCCCTTCAATCATTATGGAACCGCTGAAACTTGTAGCGTCATACTGGTATTTCTGAAGTGAGCCGGAAGATGATATCATGCCGTAATCTACGACTCCCATCGGTGCCGGCGCAGCTGAATATGCAGGAGTCACTGTCTTGCCTGTCCCTGCTGCATTGAGGTTTGGTAAATATGCATAACTGGCTGGAACCTTGTTTGCTTCTAGAATATTGATTATATCGGTGGGCGTCGGTACGTCACTTCCAGTGGACTCGGTCTCTACTACAGGGGCAGCAGATTCATTGGTTGCTTGGGGACTTATCAATAGACTGTCACCCGGTGATGAACCTGATAAAGCCACCAGCGATGTAAGTACCATCAGCAGAGAAACGATGATCACAACGCCCTTCAATCCGGCCTCTCTAAACGTCTTCCCAGAATACAAGGGTATGATGCTGTTTTCGTCAGACTTAATCCTCATTTTTGGTCACTCTTTCAATGAGTGTCAGTCATATATTTAGGACTCAACCTTAGCAGTTCAGATGGTTTTAATACCATTTATTTTCTGCAATAATCCAACAGAAACCACATAGAATTCGGTATAATAGAATCTTCTATATTCTCATCAATTATGCTCACTGTCGGGAACGAGAGATATTCATCAGTCATTCAGTAGTCATGTAAGGCGCTCCTTACTGTATTTCTGTGAGGAAGACCTGATGCACGACCATGTTAATATAATAATATTATTTCTAGTAATATTATTGCTTGAATCTTCCATTGGAGGGAATAAGATATGAACCAAGTTTCTAATACAATCTTAGCTTCTGTTGGTCATCTAAAGAGCCCAGGCAAAAAATCAAGAATGCAACAAAATTTCAAGGCAAATCAAAGTATATGGAGAGGTAAGTATGATAAAAAAGAGGGGACAATGGGGCTATGCCCCATGTCTCCTTATTAATAGCAGCGCAAGAAATGCCGCGACTGCTCCTGCACCAACAATTGCTGCAACCAAGGTGACTGGGAATGCGCTCGTGCCAGAAGTGCTGACTGGTGTCTCGACTTGCACAAAATCAACGCTCAGGGAAGTACCGGCATGATCTACGATTACGTAGCCGCTGGTAACGTTCGCAGCGTACCCTGGAATGTTGCTGACGACGTAGGTATAGTTTCCATTGGGAACCTGGAAGTAAATCCAGGGGTCGGTCGTGTTTATGGTAACTCCGTTAAAGGTGATCTCCCATGGGGTTCCAGCAGGAATGCCTTTTGATTGGAATCCGACAGAGTACGTGTTCACAGTGAAAGCAACCCCTACCGTTGTGGATCCTCCAAGGACTGTCACTGTACCGCTGGAAGGCGTAGAAGTCCCGTCCCAGGAAGTGGAAATAGTGTAATCATAGGTGCCGTTTTGAGCCGCTACCGTCACCGAGTCCAATGCAGTCGTGTATTCCATCCCGTCAAAGTTTATTGTCCACAATTCTCCATTCGGGAGTCCTATCTCCTGGAAGGTTACCTGGTATACTATGTAGACAAATGAAACGGCCTGGCTAACGGAATTCCCGTCAATCACCAATGTCCCCGGAGCAGGGGTGCTGTAGTTCTCGGGCCCTGTTATGCTATAGCTCCAAGTGCCATTCTCCTTAAGGAAACTGATGCTGTCAGTGTTGGAAGAGAATGATACGCCGTTAAATACAACCGTCCATTGAGAGCCTGAAGGAAGTCCAGTCTCCTGGAATGTCACATCAAACTGAATTAGCGAAAAGACCAGATCAATGGTTACAGGCTGGTCATTGACAGTTACTGCTCCAGATATGGGAGAAACGCTGTAGGAAGACGGTTTGATCACGGTGAAGTAGTGAGTCCCCTTAGGTGCCTCGAAGGTAGCTCCAAGGTGACCATTGCCGGAAGCATGTTTCCCATGGAAAGTCACACTGTAAGTCATATCTGAGGGCAACCCAATGGCATTGAAAGTTACCGTATAGGTAGGTAGTACCAGTGGGTAGTAATCCCCTCCTGTCGCAATGTTTCCTGAATCGTTGTAGGGAATGCTCCCGTCAAAGTTGTACCAGTAGTTTCCACCCTGATAATTAACCTCCACGATGGCACCAGACAGATTGAATCCGTGAACTGGATTCACGTATGACAGATTTTGTTTTTCTGGGAGGTTCCACTGATTCTCATATTCATGTTCAATACTGCCGGTCAGAGGATCAAAACCTGGGCTGTAAGCTGATCTTGTTGCGTCAAAATAGTTATTGTATATCAGATTCCCGGAGCTGAACACAGAAAGCGCAGTCGGTAACCCTGAGTTGAGCAAGTTCTTTGCATATGAGTCGGTTGCAGATGTGTCAGCAATGAAGTGGTTTCCCCACACTGTGCCATTCCCGGATACTCCGTTCGAATTGTATATTGTCAGGGAACTGCCTGTTACGGAGAAATAGCTGTTAGCAACTAGGAAATCTGTGGAATCAAGAAATGCAACATTTGCAACAGGTAGGTTCTGCATTGAAGCGGGCAGCCATCCGCGGATCATGTTCGCTCCATAGAACGTAACTCCGGAAGTGTTGTAAAACTGGTATCCCAGATAGTTCGAGGTTGGGAACGCGGAGCTACCGAAGCTGCTCGTCATGTAAGTTGGGAAATGCACCTGGTATTCTGGAGGGTTGGAGATCAGTACAGATGCGTTTGTATTCATCAACTGTATGCCCGCAAACTCTGGATAGAGGTACGTGTTTGTCTTTGTGAACAAGGGGTCGAGAGAAACAGGCTGCCCTGTCTCCAGGATATAGGGC
>JAKAFX010000042.1 GCA_021817735.1 Thermoplasmata archaeon
CCCATACAGAAATCTTTACCTACTGGGAGCAGAGACAAGTGGCGGGATTGAGTTCATACAGTACCTGGTACCGGCACGAGGGTTTGATTTTGGGGATATCCCGGGGATACAGGCGATGAAAGACGCCCTGAGAAAAAGCTATTCTAACCTGGAGAAGGAACCATGTTATTCAAGCCTCGTAAGGTCTAGGACACTCAAGACCGTTCTTTTTACGCTCGAAAAAAGAAACACGAGAAAACTCCCTCCGCAGCTCAGGAATCCAGAGGCGCTGGAATTACTCAGTGGAATGGGGATTATTGACCTAACCGGCGAGATGCCTTCCATAAAGGAATCCATTACCCCAGAACAGATCCTCGAATTCAGGCGTGACAGTGAAAATGAAGTTAGGCGGTGCGCGCTAAAGTGGCTTTCAAACCCGCTTACCTTCACGGACCATTGACCGTGGCGGGTAGGTAATGGAGTTCCTCCGTGAACTTCTCGTCTGACTCTCTGAAACCCAGCGAAGAGTAAAGGTTTCTTGCATCACTTAATGCGTTGACGTATAGATGAACAACCCCGAAGCCTTGCGATTTGAGCTCGTGCAATGACTGCAACAGCATGTTCCTTGCAATGCCTCTGTTCCTGAACTCCTTCTTTACAAAGACAGTGAGTATGAGCGGGTCAGTTCCGGAAGCCTCATTCCTTTGATTCGACACTAGCACGGCTCCTGCAAGCACTTCACCAAAATAACAGGTTCTTGAAGCTCTGGTATTGATTGAACCGTATATGTCAGACTCGGAAAAGATGAACCTCGTGAAGTTGTGCCTTTCCTCCATCAGTTTTCCCATGAGGACCGAATCCGGGACAGTTGAGAACGCCTCATATTCTGCATCAGAGAAAGCGTTCACGTTAAGATGTTCCAACCCCTCAAACTTGAATCCCTCTACTGCTTGTGTCTCGGGAACAAGGATATCCATTCTGCGCTCCATCCTGATTCTGCGAAGGAGCCTGAAACCCATATTAGTGAATATTTCTTCTCCCAATGGAGGCATATTGAAAACCCGGTCTATCATTAGCAGACTCCTTGAAACAGCGGCTTCAGAAACCAGCCATTTTAGTAGGTTACTCATCCGATCTTGGGAAAATGTCTCCTCCGAGAGGAAACCGATATTCCCATAGACTCTGTCTGAGTAGAACCCTGCGGGGGTGAAGAATGCATAAGCGGCAACTTTTCCCGAACCAATTATTACCCTGGACTTGAGTTTATTGCTGTTTAGGTCATTGATGATCGGGCGCATTTTCTCCCTTACGTCAAGATTGGGGAACTCGGTCTCAAGGTGAGTGATATATCGTTCTAGAATGGATTCCCAATCCAATTTCACATTATTGATTTCCATCATTCCGACATTGCTGTCAATCTTAAAACCTGCTTGTCAGTCTTACATTCGACTACCGCCCGTACAATATGCGCATGTCTTAGTTAGGATACACTTTAATAAACCCCTTGACAATGAAGTAAACGTCTGGGGCCTATGGAAGGCGACGTGCAGAGAACAAAGAGATATGACAGCGTTGCATACGAACAGTCCCTGAAGTACAAAGGCAAGATACAAACCCTTCCCAAGGTGCCGATTACTTCACTGCAGGATTTTTCTGTCTGGTATACGCCCGGTGTCGCTGAAGTATCAAGAAGGATCAAGGATAATACAGATCTCAGTTTCGAGCTGACTGGGAGATGGAATTCGGTTGCCATAGTGACCGACGGGACCAGGGTTCTTGGGCTCGGGAATGTTGGGCCTGAGGCAGCAATGCCGGTTATGGAAGGAAAGGCCCTGATCTTCAACTACCTTGGGGGAATAAATGCCATACCATTACCTCTCAGGGCAAGCGGCAGGGATGAATTCATTGCAACTGTTAAGGCACTGGAACCCTCGTTTGGTGCATTTAACCTAGAAGATATAGAATCCCCAAAATGCTTCTTCGTCCTTCAGGCACTACAGAAGAGCATGGAGGTTCCCGTATGGCATGATGACCAACTGGGTACGGCATCAATAACACTTGCCGGCTTACTCAATGCTCTCAAGGTCGTGGGGAAGAAACGTGAAGACGTGACGGTGACCTTGATCGGTTCAGGTGCCGCTAATGTTGCAATAGCTAATCTACTCATTGCTGCTGGATTCAGGGCTGGTAATATGTACCTGGTGGATCATATGGGCATTCTTCAGCCTGAGAGGGCTGACATGGACAAGCTCATGCTTGAGAATCCACTGAAATACGATCTTGCGATGAAAACAAATGCAAAGAGGAAGAAGGATGGAATCGAGGCAGCCATGAAAGGTGCAGACATTGTGATATCAGCCTCAAAGTCAGAAGCAGGGTTCATCCATAAGGAATGGGTCCAAGAGATGAATGACGACGGCATCGTATTTGCGCTTGCCAATCCTGTCCCAGAAATATGGCCGAAGGATGCTAAGGATGCCGGCGCCAAGGTAGTTGCAACCGGGAGAAGCGACTTTCCAAACCAGATTAACAACAGCCTTGTTTTCCCCTCTCTCTTCAGGGGAGTATTGGACGCAAGGGCGAAGGGAGTCAACTTTGAGGTGATGATCGCCGCTTCTGAGGAGATAGCAAGGTTTATCGAAGAACCTGAGCCAGACCGGATAGTTCCGACTATGGATCAGTGGGAGATGTATCCCACTGTAGCAGCAACAGTCGCGTACAAAACTGTTGAACTGGGACTTGCAAGAAGGCAGCATTCCCGGGAATGGTTCTTGGAAAATGCAACAGAGATCATTGATGCCAATCGCAGAATTTACTCAAGCCTGTTGAAAACTGGTCTTATCAAGAAGATGGAGGGATAACATGGAACCTAAGTATATCATAAGAAGGGCAGAGGAGAAGGACAGCACTGAGATAGCAAAGATGGCAGTCAGGCTCAAGAAGCTCAACGAGGAATTCGACACTCAGTTCAGGGTTGACGAATCGGCAGTGGAAAGGGGAACTGAGATAGCGAAGGGAATGATTTCCAATAGCAACAACATCGTGCTTATTGCAGAAAAGGCAGGGAAACCAATCGGCTTCATACTTGCCGAGCTGAGGACCAGGATTTTCTATCTTCCAAAGAAGGAAGCAAGGATCACGGAATTCTACATTATGCCAGAATTCAGGAGGACAAACCTAGGGCTAAGCCTTCTCAACGAAATGAAGAAGGAGATCAAAAAACTGGGCATCTCGCTTCTGAGTGCCGAGTTCCCTACGCTGAACACTATTGCGTTAAAGTTCTACAAGAAGTTTCTGTTCAGGGAAATAATCAGTGTTTACGGAACGGAGATATCGGAGGCAGAATAGGGTCTCCAACTTGAAGGGATCACACGACACACCGCAATATGAGAGGGAATCCGGACAGCGGGCCCGCCGGGATTTGAACCCGGATTAAAGGCTCCGGAGGCCAATGTGATGGTCCATTACACTACGGGCCCAGTTTATACCCGATATCACGCAGTAGTTTAATCCTATCCTGCCTGTCCTTTTCAGATTCGACTCCGATGGGTGAATGTCCGTCAATTGCTCCCAGGATTCCGGCACTGCTTTCATTTCTTGCAACTATAACAGTCAGCTCATTGGAGGTAGCTGCAAAAATGCTGCCAACTTCCTGGCAGGACTTGATTGCATTGAGTACGCTTATTGGGTAGGCTTCCCGGAGCATAATTATGAAGGAGTGTCCTGCGCCGATTGCAAGAATATTTTTCTCGCATAACCTGACAAGTTCAGGTGCATTTCCATCAGATCTGACCAACCTTGGACCGGAAGCTTCACTAAACGCCAGTCCAAACTTTGCCTGGGGCACATTTGTTCTTAATATCTCACTAAGATCCTCCACGGTCTTGATAAAATGGCTGTACCCAATGATGACGTTTACATCATCAGGTTTCTCAATTTCAACTACTTCCAGTTCGATATTCATTGGTTAGGATCGGAAATTGAGATATAACGTGTTTGACGTTGCAGTTTAATTAGCAGCTGCAATTAAGGTAGAAGATATGCAAGCCGGTGAGGTTCGAGGCTTTTTTACTGAGATAACCGAAAGCATCAAGCACGGAGAAATCACGAACAGTGAAGAGTTACACCGTGCGAAGGTTGCCCTGTCTAAAAAATACGGGCTTTCGAGCATTCCAGGGAACGCGGAAATACTCGCGCAGGGAAATTTCAATGAAACTGAATTGAGGCTGCTGAGGCTCAAGAAAACCAGAACCATCTCGGGTGTAGCAGTAGTTGCAGCAATGACAAGTCCGGACGCCTGTCCTCATGGCAAGTGTTTGTACTGCCCGGGCGGAGTGGATAATAACTCCCCACAGGCCTATACTGGATTTGAGCCTGCTGCTCTGAGGGGGAGAGATAACCAGTATGTTTCTTATGCAGAAGTCTTCAACCGATTGAAACAGTTGGAGACAATTGGCCACGATACCTCGAAGGTCGACCTGATAGTCATGGGAGGCACATTTACTGCCAGGCCTAGGGCGTATCAGGAATCATTTGTAAAGGGATGCTTTGATGCAATGAATGGATTTGAGGCAAAGAGCATCAGCGAATCGCTTAAATTCAACGAGACCGCAGAGAGAAGGTGCATAGGCCTTACTGTAGAGACTAAGCCAGACTGGTTCTATGAGAAGGAGATCGACTTAGCCCTATCTTATGGTACGACCAAGGTTGAACTTGGTGTTCAGGTCCTGGACGAAAAAGTGCTTAGGGCTAATAACCGTGGGCATGGCATAGATGAAATAGTCCGGTCAACCGCTCTTTCCAAGGATGCAGGTCTTAAGATAGTATACCACCTAATGCCGGGAATGCTGGGCACTGATGAGACCACCGACCGGAAGAGTTTTGATCTAATGATTAGCGACCCGAGATTCAGACCTGACATGCTGAAGATTTACCCAACCCTCGTTGTGAAGGGTACATCTCTGTACAGGCTGTGGAAATCAGGAAAATACGTTCCTCCAGACACAGAGAAAATGATTGACCTTCTCACATACTTCATGGAGCATATTCCTGCATGGGTCAGGATCCAGCGGATCCAGCGGGACATCCCAGTCCAGTTCATAGAGGCAGGGGTGAAGAGAAGCGATATCCGGAACCTGGTGGAGGAAACCCTTCGTGTTAAGGGAATCCGGACAAAGGAAATCAGGTCGAGAGAGATTGGACGCTTGGAAAGTGTCGGAAAACTGCAACTTAACTCCGAAGAGTATGATTCGTCCAATGGGAAGGAATCTTTCATCTCATACGATACCGAGGATGGCTATATTGCTGGATTCGTAAGACTCAGGTCTCCATCTCCCAATGCACATCGGCAGGAAGCAGCCGGGAACGCAATTGTCCGGGAGCTCAAAGTATTCGGTGAGGTGGTCCCCATAGGCCAAGAATCAAGTCAGTGGCAGCACAAGGGACTAGGGAAGAGGCTGATGTCGGAAGCTGAGAGATACGCGAGTGAGGAATTCGGAGCAGAAGGCATTCTTGTAACAAGCGGGGTTGGGGTAAGGGAATATTTCCGGAAATCATCTTATTCCTTGGTCGGCCCCTATATGTATAAGCGCATCTAAGTGTTTAGGCGGATTCCTGTCCAGGCAGGGTGAGAATTATATAATCAAGACCAATGTAAGCTGGCCATGACCATAGGTCTAATGGTAGCAGGGGTACTTACTCTCATACTCGCCCTGTACCTCCTCTACTCGATATTAGAGGCTGAGAAACTTTGACTTCTTCCACTACGCTCAACCAGAGTTCCTCATTCTGGGTGAACCTGTTCCTTCAAAACAGGGAATTATCAGGTTTCATCATAGTTCTTATCTATATCCTTGTAGCCAGCATTCTGGCATATATCCTTTCAAACCACATAGCGAAGATATACCGTGGAGAGGAAACGATCATTTCCAGGTATGCCCGTCCCTTCATAACTTTCTTTGAGAGGCTCATCGGCCCAGCTGCAAAAAAGAAGATGAAATTCAGGGAATACGCGTTGAGCTTCATCTTCTTCAACCTTGTGGCAGGCTTAGTTTCAATCCTGGCGATATACTACCAGAATTATGTTCCATTCAATCACGCCCTTGCCACAGACAACTTCTCGTTGATCATCAACACCGTTGTCAGCTTCCTTACGAATACCAATCTCCAGCATTATTCGAATCCCCTAAGATTCACGTATTTCTCCCAGACATTCGTCTTAATGGGGTTGATGTATATAGGCCCTGCAACTGCCTTTGCAGTATCCATGGCATTTGTCAGGGGGATACTCACAGAAGAGGGTCACCTGGGCAATTTCTTCCACGATGTCCTAGTATCTTTCTTTGAACTGATTGTACCTCTTTCCTTGTTGCTTACTGTGATATTCATAATTGCAGGAATACCAGAGACAACGATGTACTACATGACAATTCATCCACTTTTTTCCGGGTCAACCGTAAATCTCCCACTGGGCCCAGTGTCTTCATGGGAGTCTATTAAGAACATCGGCACCAATGGAGGAGGTTTCTATGGGGCGAACGCTGGGTTTCCACTTGAAAACCCAAACTGGCTGACCAACATATTGGAATTCTCTGCATTCACGCTCATCCCACTGGCATCAATAATGAGCCTAGGCAAGGTTTTCTCAAGTAAGTCCTTTGGGCGAATGCTCTACGCAGTAATCATGGGCATATTCATTTTCAGTGCAATGATTGCGTTCTTTGGGGAATATATCGGGATCCCTTCCATGAGCGGCCTAGGATTCGCGTATACGGGAAACATGGTTGGGAAAGAGACGGCCATTGGATTAGCTTCTTCAACAACTTTTGGAGTTGGAGCAACGATGACCTCCACAGGCGCAGCGGATGCCATCCTAGCTTCCTACACACCTACCGGCATGCTGGGTATCATTGTACCGCTTCTCATGAATGACCCGCTGGGCGGCGTGGGCACATCGGTCCTAAACATCTTCACATTCGTGATTTTCACCGCATTTATCGCTTCTCTGATGGTTGGCAGACTCCCCGAAATGATGAGGATAAAGCTCGGATCCAAGGAGATAAAATATTCCACCCTCTCCCTGGTGACTCACCCGTTACTTGTGTTGATCCCGCTTGGGGCGACGTTTACTCTCTCTTTTATAATGACCTCGTTCTCCAACCCCGCACCTTTCAGGATCACCGCGCTTCTCTACGAGTTCGGTACATCCGCTGCCAACAACGGTTCCGAGATAGGTACATTCCTCACTAACCAGGCTTACTTCAACTATCTGGATGCATTCATCATGCTCTTTGGCAGGTACTTTATCATGATATTCCAGCTCGTAATAGCCCAATCCCTTGCGAGCAAATCTCCGAGGACAGAAGGCGAGAATGCAGTCCGCCTGGGATCTCCTGCATTCGGGTTGACGCTCTTCGCAGTCATGATTGTGGTTGGAGTACTTTCTTTCTTTCCTGTACTTGCACTTGGACCACTGCTTTCACTGGCAAGAGACTTTAGTCTTTTCATTTGGAGGATCTAATGTTTGGGGTAAGCAGTCAACAGGTTATTTCTGTCATTAAAACCACCCTCATGCAGTTTAACCCTGTATCGGAGTTAAGGAACCCTGTAATGCTCCTCACGGAAGTTGCATTTATCCTTTCCATATTCATGGCTATATTCCCGGGGTCTTTCTCGCTCCCCACCTCAGGTAGCTACGAAGAATTCTACCTGTCTGTCATTGTCATGCTCTTCCTGACTCTTCTTTTTGCAAACCTCAGCTACGCGATTTCCGAGGGAAAGAGCAGATCCATAGTTGATTCCCTGAAGAAGATGAGAAAGGAAACGGTTGCAAGGAAAATCAGCGAGGACGGTACAATCACTACGGTCTCATCTTCTGCCCTCAGGAAGGGAGACTTGGTCGATGTTCAGGCTGGAGAAGAGATACCGTCAGACGGCGAGGTTCTGGAAGGCTCAGGATTCGTGATGGAGAGCAACATTACTGGAGAATCACGGCCATCATTGAAGATTATTGGAGACGGGGTGACAGGTTCAACACTTCTCACTACCGATCATCTAAAGATCAGGGTTACAAGCGATCCGGGAGAGACGTTTATCGATAAGATGATTGACCTCGTGAATGCTGCAACTAGGGAAAAGACTCCCAACGAGGTCGCCCTTACCATATTCCTGGCGGGACTTACCCTAATATTCCTTATCGTAACCGCCTCGCTATTCTCAATTTCTGTCTTCCTTGGCACTTCTCCCAACCTCATGGTTCTGATGGTACTGCTGATCTGCCTGATCCCAACAACCATCGGTGCTTTGCTGTCGGCTATTGGGATAGCATCCATCAACAGGATCTCCAAGTACAACATAATGGCAAAGAGCGGAAAGGCAGTGGAAAACGCAGGAGACATCGACACAGTCATACTTGACAAGACCGGCACCATCACTATTGGCGAACGTGAAGCCAAGAAACTCTATCCTGCGCCTGGAAAAGACCCGAAGGAATTTGCACTTGACTGCCTGAAGTGCTCCCACTACGATCTCACAAGGGAAGGCATATCCATAGCAAAGCTCGCTAGAAAAAGTGGCGCAAGCATCCCAGAAGAAGAGATGGCCAGCTATGAATTTACCCCATTTTCTGCAGAAACCAAGTCCAGTGGTGTAACCAGGAAGGATGAAACAATAGTCAAGGGCGCCCTCAAAGCACTTGAGGAGAAATATGGGCTCAGGGATCAGTACGTGGAAGGAGTCTGCAAAGAGATATCCTCCAGGGGAGGAACAGCGTTACCTGTCATCAAGAATGGCAAATTTGTGGGGGTTATCGAACTCATAGATATCCTTAAGCCTGGAATCAAGGAAAGAATCAATTCAATCAGGGAAATGGATATCAAGACGGTGATGTGCACAGGCGACGATGAAATAACTGCACAGCAAATCTCGCAAGAAAGCGGAATCGATGAGTTTGTGGCCAACAGCACTCCAATGGACAAGTATCATGTTGTTCTGCGCGAGAAAGAGAACAGCAAGATGGTCGCAATGGTTGGGGACGGTACAAACGATGCACCAGCCCTGGCAAAGGCCGATGTTGGACTTGCGATGAATTCAGGTACTCCCGCTGCGAAGGAGGCAGCAAACATGGTTGACCTGGACAACGACCCTACAAAGCTGCTGGACGTCATATTCCTGGGCAAGCAGGTTCTCATAACGCGCGGAGCACTCACAACCTTCAGTTTTGCGAATGACATCTCAAAGTACTTCGTGATTTTGCCAGCTATGTTTTCCTCATTCACGGTGCTCAATTTCCTGAATATACTTAACCTGACAAATCCAATTCTTGCAGTGACAGCTGCCTTGATTTATAACACTGTAATAATTATCGCATTGCTTCCTCTTGCCATAAGAGGAGTTTCATTCAGGCCTTCAAGCGCCAATGAATTGCTAAAGAGAAACCTGCTGCTTTATGGCATAGGCGGTGCAATATTTCCCTTCATGGCAATCAAATTGATCTACGTGCTGCTGCTCATAGGGGGGGCATCATGGTGAATATTTCGACTCTCAAGTCAGCGGGGCGAGTTGTAGCTTTCACGGTTGCCATTATGCTACTTCTGGGATATATCATACCTACTGGGATATCTGCACTGACGCAAACAGTGGATCCAACCCAGGCTGAAGGCTCTCCTATAATAATAAACGGGACGGTGTACGGTTCCTACTACCTTGCAGAGGCTTTCAACTTCTCCATTTTCTTTCAGCCGCGCCCTTCTGCGATAGGGTACAATCTCTCGGAGTCAGGTGCTTATTCATATTCCATAGACAACCCGCAACTGCTCAATCTCACCAAGGACTACATCCACAGATTCCTCCAGGATAACCCAAACGTTACCATATCGCAAATAAGTGATGACATGGTGAGTTACTCGGCATCTGGACTTGACCCTAACATACCAGTTGAAGATGCTCTGCTTCAGGTGACCAGGATTGCACAAAACCTGACTATATTCTATGCTGCCAAGGACGTTAGTATTTCAGTCTCTGCGATGACAAATAACCTGGTGGATCTTATTGCCAGCAACGAACAGCAGAACTTTCCGTTATTTGGCTCATTTTACGTCAATGTGGTGCAGCTTGACATGTCCATAATCTACAACATGATAAATCATGGGATCATAAGCCAGTCATTTCTTGACTAGGGCAACATCGCACTGGGAAAGTTTCGTTATGGAATTAATTATGTTGTTGAGTCTGAGCGGCTTTCCTGGTTGAATGGAGGGTCCCATGACTATTAGGTTCGGCTTTGATGCGTGGGCAGTAGAAAGAACAATCTGTCCCAGCGTTTGATCCCCTATTATCGGCTTGATTATGCTAATGCCAGGACCGAATTTTTCCACGAACTCATCAAAATGTTCAAACACCAGTTTGAAACCATGAGTCGGTTTCTTGTCAAACTTCCGCAGGTCGACAAGTAAGAGTTCTGCTCCCGTGGAAACCTTAACTGCAGTTGCAAATGACAGTGCAGTCCTGGTAGTAATCTGCTCAGAGAGAGGGACCATTATCTTGTCATACTGGAAAGTGTCATTCCTGATACTGAATGCAGCCACTGATGTTCTGCTATGTTTGAAGACATAGTCTCCGATGGACCCGAGAACAGACGAGGAAAGGAATGCCCGTCTTTCGACAGCCATCATCACGAGGTCATAACTCCTCGTGTTGAGTTCCTCTATGATCCCTTCCTTTATTCCTTTTGCAGACTTGACTTTCGGAACCACATTGATGCCATCATGCTTTCCATCCCTGTATGCCCTGGTCACGACAGCTACCTTATCACTCCAGGTTATCTCCTTCCTGGAGTCCTTGACTGTCAGCGCCGTTATTTCGCTCCCGAACTTGCGCGCAAGCATAAACGAAACCCCCAGAACTCTCTTGGACCGGTCTCCCTTTGCCATGGGAACAATTATTTTTTCCAGATGGAGACTGTAAGTTCTAGAAATTTCAAGCAACAAAATTAGATCACAATCTGAGATATATTTTTATTGATTGCCAAAGTTTGTGACTAAGAGGTCATCAAAACCTTTCAATTTCTATCTCCACGGTGTGATGGCTTATTGGCTACGTGACACATCATGTCATGGCTGCATTTAACCAAATCATTCTTAACCTTCTATGTATGGACTGTGGAATGGAGATCCCCTGCATTACAGTTGAAAAAGGGAACATAGTCAGCGGAGGTACTCTTCAGTCGCTCCTGACAGCCGGTATTGAGGACGTATTTGTGGTCGATCTCGATGCGCTTAGGAGGAATAAGTTGAATTTCCGCATCTATGAGTCACTCTCTAAGTACTTTGAGCTTGTTGTCATGAATTTTCCCTCGAGACTCAGTGACTTCATAGATTCTTTTATTTATGGAGCAAATCTTGTCGTGGTTCCAGATTATGTGCCTATCAAATTGCTGCACGAATTCCTGGACTATTCTCCCAATGTTGTGATGAATTTTGGAAGGAATGAGGCGGTTGCAGAATATATCAAGCTGGGAGGCAGGAGCTTCGTGAGCAGGGTTCCCGTAAACATCGAGAACGTAACCATTTACTATATTGGTTCAGGAGAACTCCCCTCCAGCATAAAGGTCAAGGAATTTCCCATGGATGACGTGGCAAGTTACATCTGAGGGCTTCAATCGAGTATAAACAAATATAGACAACCTGTAGATTGACCTCCTCGACATTGAAATGACTGACCTCGCTGTA
>JAKAFX010000002.1 GCA_021817735.1 Thermoplasmata archaeon
AGGAGATCCTGGAAACCCAGATGTCGACATTTACTATGCTGCAGTCTCCGGAACCCTCTCAAGGGTTCGGATGTCCTCTTCCAGATCACTGGCCATGATTGCGACCGCACAGAGCATTGAAGAGGCTTCACATGCCGTGGAGGAGTCGATGAAATGCATCAGTGGAAGATTCTACCACAGGAGAGACATCGGGAGCCCTGAACTCATGAAGAGAAAGTTGGAGTTAGCTGGAATCCGCCAGTGAAATTCTCATTTGATGCCCGCGTAGCCGAATACCCTGGGAGACGTCGTTGTGCTCGCGATTGCAAACCTCTTTCGGAGCAAAGGTATTGGCCTGTCCAGAACAATGCTTTCACCTTGAATCGAGCCTCTCTGGTAGTGCATGAAGTCTGAAACAAATATTTCCATTCCATCCTGGGGCTTGACCTTCAATGACGGGTGAACATTCACCCGGGAAGCTATGTTTTCTGCGGATTGGATCTTGATGCTGCTCAAGATAGACCCACGCGACACATGATCTACATCTGCATTCTTGAGCGCAAGACCTACCCTTGAGCCGGTTTCTGCTTCGTCGAAGTCGACATCCTGCATCTGGATTGACCTGACCTGAACTTCTGGTCCGCCACCGGTGTTATGCAGGTCCTGGTGCTTCTTCACCGTTCCTGAGATCACGAAACCGAGAGCTACCAACCCGACGCTCTTAACGACGAAGCTGTGATCCACGATGACCTCCGTATTGTCGCCCTGGGGGGTACTGTAGTAGTTCCATATCTGGTCTGCCAGCTCCACCGGGCTTCCGTTGAAGAAAGATGCATCCTGGATTCCAGTCTGCGATACCAGCCTCTTCAGCATCGCAACGTCTGTATTGCTGTCAGTAATGAATATTGCCTTGCTCTTGCCCATACTGTCAGCTGCAATAAGGACTTCGCCGAATTCCCGGTCTATTTTTCTTGCTGAAATTACGGAGAGATCAGCAGGGAAAATACTGTCGGTAAGTGAGGAAATTTTGTCAGGGTAGCGAATTGGCTCAATGAGAGTTATCACGCCGTTGTCATCCTTCCTGTTGTAGAGTGCAATGTCGCTTTCGGTACCTTTCTTTGAAATGCTCTTCACGATGTCCTGGCAGTTGTATACAAATGCGTTAATGCTTTTCAAGTGCTCACCTCAGTTGCCCATGATGCTGCAGTAGCCTGGTTACATATCAGCGATACAAAGTCTTTGTCAGAGTCCGGCATACGGGTTCTGATGTATTCCATCCCCCTTTCCCTGACCTTGGATCCGAACTCAAAGTCCAGGTCATATAGGATCTCCATGTGCTCATAGCAGAAACCGATTGGGGCCGCCAGTACCCTACTGAAACCGTTTTCATTTTCCAGAATGGATTCAATCGAAGGTTCGAGCCACCGTGTTCCGTACTTCCCCCTGCTCTGGTAAGCATATGCGAATGCACTTATACCCGCCTTGGAGGCAATTTCCTGCGCCGACCTCCTGAACCGTTCATTGTAGGCGTTTTCCTCTCCACCCATAAGCGGGAGGCTGTGTGCAGTGAACAGGACTAGTGTCTCATCAGAGGTTTCTGCTACTGATTCATTCAGGATCCTTGCCCACATTTCTACGAACCCCCGGTCATCACTGAACCCATTAAGGAAGGAAATCTCCGCGAATCCACCTTCAGCCTGTACAGACTGCTCTAGAGGTTCCATGTATGACTTTTCCACGTTCTTTGACTGGAATGGAAATATTGGCAGGGCAATTATATGATCAATCCCATCCCTCTTCATCTGATTGACGGCATCTTTCAGCCATGGCTTCCAGTGCTTGTTTCCAAGATAGGTGGATATGCCGGATGAGAGAAGCGAAGATCTCACCTTTTCAAGCAGCTGGATTATTATATTGTTCGACGGAGAGACCCCGTTTACCATTGAATACTTTCTGCGGTTCTCCTGAAGAGCATATTCAGGCACCGGCCTGCCCTCATAGATCCCTTGAAGATATGGCATTAACTCTTCAGTCGATTCAGGGCTTCCATAAGCCATGAGGAGGAGGCCTTCCTTCATCTAACAAGAATAGGAGTGTACAATATTAACTATATCTCTGAGGGTATCTGGATTTGTTCCTGGAAGCACGCCGTGTCCAAGATTGAACACATAATTCTTCCTATGAAGCATGGATTCTGTTATACGCATTGCCTCGCTGTTGCAGGCCTCACCCCCAGTTTGCGCCAGCACCGGATCCATGTTTCCCTGAAGACCGACGTGATCTCCAATCACCGGTGAAATGGCTGAAAGGTCGTTTTTCCAGTCCAGGCTGAGAAAGTTGGCCTTCACCTGCCTAAGTTGATCCAACAGATGCCATGATGAGGTGGAGAAATAGATGCTCCTTGCGTGCCCAAGTTCAGAGAAGAGATCTGAAAGGAATTTCTCCCGGTAATGGGTGAACTGCTCTCTTGAAAGTGAACCAGCCCAGCTGTCAAAGATCTGGACTGCATCGCACCCGGCCGATATCTGGCTCTTCAGCACAGTGATCATGGCTTCGGTAACCATTTGCAAGAAATCGTTGTAATCACTGGGGTTTCTGTACATTAGTGTTCTTGTTGCTGCGAGGTCCCTATCAGACTCCCCCTTGATTAGATAAGATGCAACCGTGATGGGCCCGCCACAAAATCCGATAATTGGGGTGGAAGCGTGTTTCTCCCTGAATATTTTAATCGCCCTGGAAGGGGAATAGATGTCACCACTTGCATCATACTCCACAGGACTTGATCTGCTAGGACTTCCGAATGGATTTGAGATTACCGGACCTAACCCTTCCTGGTACCTAAGGTCAAAACCCATGGCTTCAGCCGGGAGCAGTATGTCCGAGAAAATGATTGCAGCATCCACCCCCAGCTCCCTTACTGGAAGAAAACTCACTTCTTCCACTACTGCGGGATCCCTGCAGATTTCCTTGATTGATCGTCGTTTCCTTACTTCCTGATACGAAGGCATGTACCTGCCGGCCTGCCTCATGAACCAGACAGGTACCTTCTCATGCTCGAGCCCGTCCATGGCACTCAAGAAATTGCTTTTGGAGTGCATACAAAACCGCTATTCTACCTATGGCCTTGTCCTTCTTATGGTTCTGGGGAATGGGATCGCGTCCCTTATCGTCTCGAGCCCGCAGATCCACCAGATAACTCTGTCCAGTCCAAGCCCGAAGCCGGAATGTGGAACGCTGCCGTATTTCCTCAGATCGACATACCAGTAATAGTCCTCGGGGTTAAGGTTGTACTTCTTCAGATTCTCTTCCAGATCTGCCAAGTTCCATATTCTCTCGCCACCGCCTATTATCTCACCGTATCCTTCTGGTGCAAGCAGGTCGTGGCAGAGCAGTTCACCGGGTGTCTCGGGGTCCTCCCTGTGGTAGAAAGTAGGCTTGAGGGTATCCGGGTAATGAGTTACGAAAACAGGCTTATCGAAATGAACTGTGATGGCCCTCTCCTCGTCGGCTCCTAGGTCGTCACCATACTTCAGGCCAAGCCCCCAATCTCCTGCCTTCTTCATGAGTTCAGAATACCTCATCCTCGGAAAGGGCGCGCGTATGTTCTCAAGCTTTGAAAGGTCTCTTTTCAGGAAAATCAGATCTTCCCTGTTCTTCTCTAGCACCTGCCTGATGATGTATTCAATCATGCGCTCCTCATCACGCATCATATCCTCATTCCCGTACCAGGCTGCCTCAGCCTCTGCATGCCAGTATTCGGTAAGATGGCGCCTTGTCCGTGATTTCTCTGCCCTGAAACTTGGGGCTATGGTGAACACCTTCTCCAGGGAAAACATCATTACCTCAAGGTAGAATTGAGAACTCTGCGCAAGGCTGATCTCCTCACCAAAGAAGTCGAGTTTGAAGAGTGTTGACCCACCTTCTGTTGCGGTGGCAACCATCATGGGTCCCTGTGTCTGGTAATAGCCCTCGTTGTAAAAGAAGTCGGAGAAGGCCTTGAAGACTGTGCTCCGTATCTTCATAATGGAAGTCATCTCCCTGCTCCTGAGCCAGAGATGCCTTATGTCAAGGAGGAATTCTTCGCCCTTGTCCTTGGTGATTGGGTAATTCTCGTTCCTCTGGAAAATTTTGAAATCAGATATCTGGATTTCATAGCCCCCAGAAGATCGCTTGTCTTCCTTGACAGTTCCATTCAGCGCAATGCTGCTCTCTATTGTCAGGTTTGCAAGTTCCTTTAGTCTTGCCTCTCCCAGGGTCTCCTTTGATCCTACTGCCTGAACTATGCCGGAAGAATCCCTAACCACTATGAAGCAAAGAGATCCACTGCTCCTAATACGATATACCCAACCCCTGATTTCGGCCTGCTTCCCGGTGAGAGAACCGGAGAGAATTTCACCGATGCTGTTCATTTTCGCTTAGAATCAATTCCCGTATGATATAGTTTCGTTGAAAATTCAGGAAATATGAAGCCTGAGTGGATACGAAAATTCAAATGGCAAATTGAGCGCCCTCAATTCTGTGGATTTAAGTTCCTCGATAATCTTGATTGCCCGGTTGTATACCTCTATTCCAACTTCATGCTGCCCCATCTGTTCCTTGATCATGGAAACGCAAAGCAAGACTAAAACCTGGATTTCCTTCTTTCTCTTTCCTACTGCTACCTTCCATTGCGCCTCAAGAACTTCGTGTGCTTCCCAGTACCTTTCCCGTTCGAGATAGGGGCGAATGGCGCGCAACAGGCATGCCAATTGATTCGGGGCATCACTGCATTTGTTTTCAGGGTTCTGCAGGTTTACGATACGCCAGCCTGTGATAAAATACTTCGAGAAGATCTCTCCAAGAGCCAGGTGAACTTTATCAGATTCCAGGTCTATCTCTGAGCCTTGGCTCTTCTGCCTTATGATCAGGTGCAATGGATTGACCTGTTTTCTTATGAAGTCCTTATCAGGGCATCTTGACGTAACTTCCACTATCAATCTCAAGCGCTTGTACCTTCTGTTGCTGAACAATGCATAATCTAAAGCCTTTATGCAGACAAGCCCGTTAAATAATTTATATGGATTCACATTCCTGCGAGATGTCAGGATAGGTGGCAGAGAGGTCATGCGTGGGACTGCAGATCCCATCTACTAGGGTTCAAATCCCTACCTATCCTTTAGGCTATGACTTCACAAATATTCTAATACATCCTTAGATTATCTTTCTCATGAACCCTAAAACAAGGCATAAAGTTCTCTTAGAGAGTAAGAAAGTGAGACGGTGGTATGAGAATCTTGAAGCGAGATCCCAAGTAACGGCAAACGTCTATCTGCGGAATCTTGGTCTGTGGCTTGAATATCTGGATAAGGATCCAGAATCAATTATCGAATTTGCGAAGGATGATTTTGAAGAGTTCAAAGGTTCAGTGTCAGATCAGATAAGGAAGATGGAGAAGGAGAGAAAGCAAGGATCCTATATCTCCACCTCAATCAAGCCAATGATATCATATCTGAAATTTCATAACGTTGTCGTCAAGCTCAGTCTGAACATAAAGAATGAGAATCGAAACTTCAATGCAGAGCAAGAGAGAATTCCAGAGAAATTCCAACTCAGATCTGTCTTGATGAAGAGTTCAAAGAGAGAAATGACAGCGATCTCATTGATGGCGTTCTCAGGTCTGAGGCCAGAAGTAATGGGAAATGATGACGGATCAGATGGCTTGAGACTGAAAGACATCCCAGACCTGAGTTTGAACGGAGAAATAGATATCAAGGATCCAGCTAAAATCGAAATCAGAGCAGAATTATCCAAAATAAGACTTCCATACTTCACTTTCTTAGGAAAAGAAGGATGTGATTATCTCAGAGACTATCTGATACAGAGAAAAGAAAATGGCGAAGTTCTCAGTTCTGAGTCTCCTGTGATCCTTCCCATTATTGAGAAGTCGCAGAAGGAATCCCCTAACGAATTCTTGACTACTGTGCTATTGGCAAGAAGGATCAAGAGATCAATCAGAAAAGCGGGATTTGATTGGAGGCCATATATTTTCAGAGCTTATTTTGGAACAAATCTGGATACTGCTGAAGCTAAGGGATTTATCTCTCATTCTCAGAGACAATTCATCATGGGGCATAAGGGAGATATTGAAGAAGTCTATACAAAGCGTCAGAGTGATGTAAAGGTGGATGAGATAAGATCCGCTTATGCTAAATCTCTGCAATTCTTGGAGACAGAGTCAAAGGGGATATCGGAGAAGGATTCAGTCCGCTTGTTTAGAGAATCAACAATAAGTGCCATAGAGATCTACGCTGATGTCAAGTTGAGCAGTGAGGAGAGAGAAAATTTGTTATCTTTAAGTGTGGATGAATTCAATGAGGAGTTAAGAAAAATAGCTAAAAAATCCAAAGCTGACGAAATGAACAATGGCAATTCTCACAAGATTGTGTCTGAAAAGGATCTCGTTTCATATCTGGATAAGGGGTGGAAGCTGATTCAATACAATCCGAGGGGCGATAAAGCAGTCATAGAGTTGTCAGATTAGTCTATTCCCAATGCCTTGTACAGACCTTCAATCTCTTGCTGAGTAAGTTTTCGCTCTCTCTCCATATATTTTTCATACTCCTTCTGCCAATAATCGTTATATTCTGTCTCTGTGAGAGAGTCAAAGAAATCAATATCATCCCACGCTTCTCTATCCACATAATCAATGAATGAATCGCGGAGGTCTGGAGATAAATCCTTGAATTGATCGAAAAGTGTCTGCTCAGACCTCACATGACCGAATCCCCCTATTCTGACATACCAGATGTTATTGCTCCGATCCTTCACTTCTGCAAGCCAATTACGCTTAATCAGCGGCCTTACATACCATCTCATGACTTCATTTGGCTTGAGGTCGTAGCTAAATCTCTTATTGATTCTCTCTCGAAGCTGATATTCATTCATAAATCGAGTATCTGAATGAGTCATAAGGTTGAGAATATACGCGTTAGTTTTTCCATCTCTCTTTCTCACATTATCAAAATATTCTGAGAGTATTTAAATTTATATTTTAACTTCTAAATCTATCGCAGAGGAACATTCATTTTAAATCTCATTATACACACTCTGGATATTATCTCTTTGATATCAGATGGAATTCAAAATAAAACGAAAATTTGTAAATCGAAATGGTGATTCAAGAATGCTTTCAATTCCGCCATTTTTCTTGGAAAACATGAACGCACTTGATTGCAATGAAGTTGTCATGACTGTTCCCGACAAAGATCACATCCTGATTGAGGTGGTAAGATATGCCAAAAATTGACATCTCTCCTTTGAAGAAAGCCGCTTCCCAAATGCCTCAAAGTACAGTACGAGATCTTATTGAGGATCAGAAGCAGAGCATGGATCTGGACGATTTTTTTGCAAATGTTAAAGCATGGGAGAAGGCATTGAAAAAGGAGGCTGCGAAAACATGAACCAGGAGAGGGGAGGCAAATCCCCAGACCCGATGAACACTGGATTTCAGATATTTATCAATTCAAAGTATTTCAATATTTTTGTAGGAAAGTGGAGGTCGTAGGATGAGTGAGGAATTGTTGATAAAATTGTTTCCTGAATATAGAGGCTTGGAACAGGAGACAAAGTGTGTGCATTGCTATTCCACTGATGTAAAATTCATCGGAATGGTGTATTATCTGGATTTAGACATTGAACGGGATTTTCTCTATGCATGCGAGAACTGTCATAAAGGAATGAGGATCACCATTGACACTGCCAAAGATGAGTTTGTAGATGTTCAAGATTACAAATTAGATCCCATCCAGAAAGCTGGATATTTCGAGATATTATCATATTTTCACGATTACTTTGGAAGGTCTTGCAAGTTAACGATGATAGCAAAGGGCTACGATCCCAATGACATTGTTAAATTCCGGCGTGACCCAAGCTACAGAGAGTGGAGAGAAGTTGGTTTGGAGGGGGATAATTGAGATGACTGAGTCCTTCATAGATAACTACAAGTGGTTTATCTCTACGATAGCGAATACGACTGAAGAATCTTCAAGAGCAATGCTCCAGTTTCTCATATCTCACGCCCTTTCAAATGCGGAATACAGGAATTCCAAAGGACCTATCAGCGCAAACCTCTCATTCATCTGGGTCTCTCCTTCTGGATCAAATAAGACTCCTCTTATCGACAACGGAATACGCAAGCTACGTGATACCTTTCCAGAGTTCAGGTTATATGGTGAGTTAACGGGTAAGGGTTTCCGGCAGTCTCTCGCAAAGATCAAGGATCCAATTGTGAAAGCGCTGATTCTCTGGGATGAGTTCGGCGTTGGAATCAAGACATCTAAGAATAGCGGAACTTCGGATCTTTTTGAGGTTTTTTCTATGGCATTTGACGGCCAGCTAATTCCTTATGATTCAGTTCGAAGTGGAGCAGAAAAGTATCCACCTATCTACGCTAACTTTTGGCTTTCAGGAGTTCCAGATATCTTGATGCACACTGATAAATCCTTTTGGTATCAGGGATTTGGCTTGCGATCTCTCTTCTTGAAATATGAATTCCCTGAGAGAAATGAGCCCATATTCGATGATGAGGAGAATATTGCCCAAGCCGAGATCAACTTCGAATCAATGAGAGTGGATCTCGGAAAGATGAAGCACATACAGAAAATCAGGACTATGGATGAATTCATGATCAAATACAATGAATACAGAGACAAGATTCTCAAAGAGATCCAAGCAGTGCAGAAAGATATTATCTCCTCCCAAGATCCAGCCAACTTTAGCATCATCTCAAGAGCCAAATTTCCTGTCCTCGTCATGAAACTTTCAATGATCTACGCTGCCTCCAGATATAATTTCGCTGAAGAAATTCTCACTTTAGAACCTGAAGATCTTCAAACTGCTATTGCAGATCTGGAATCTTATCATAAGAACATGGTTGAGATGTTTGATGTGTGGCAGGAGCTTGTCGAAACGAAGTCGAGAATCGATAACATCAAGAATGTGAAGGATAAGATCAAGAGACATATCAACACTATCATAGCAAATGGAAAGAGCTTCATTCTGACAGAGAGAGAAGATGATGGAGTGAAGGAATATCTTGCCTCAATGAGTGCAGAAGGAAAGTGGGTTCCTCATTCTGCTCTACTCAGGAATTCTAACCTGACAAGCAGAAAATTCGCAGAGATAATTGAGACATTAACAGATCAGATTATGATAGCAAAAAGAGATGGAATAATAGAGAAAAATGGAGTCAAGCACGTTATAACTTTCTATTCTTTGACTTAATTCGTAAAATTCGTATTATTCCTTAAATCCTAATTTTCGCTCAATTCGTAATTAATTAATTGAATTAAAAATAGAGATAGAAAATATCTATCTCCAGAATCAATCCAGATTCTACAAGCATTCAATTCGAGCAGATCGATATGAATTTACGAATCCACGAATTTTACGAACTGACCGAATTGATAACGATCCATGCAATCATCCTAAACCTTGAGCCTACTCCTTCCGCTCCCGCTCCACTCGCAGTCTTAAGCTTCACGATGATTGATAGATCAATATGAGCGAAAAGCTTATTTGTTGCCTATTCGCTTTAAAATAAGCATATTCAACGACATTTTTCCCAATTCGGGTTTTTCTTTGTATGAATAATCACATGAATTGCATAGTGTAAATCTCACTACCATTCCATTGAGAGTCTTAGAATGTCTATTCTTGCCTTCTCTTTTTCCACAAAAATCACAGAGAGACATAGCAGAAAATGTTTTACTCCAACTTCAATTTTGCCATAAAAGAACAACGATCCCGAGCGAAGCGAGGAGAATCTGGACCCACATTATACAAAAATTACTATAAGTATTGGCCAAATAGCATATTCGTGAGAGACTACAGAGACAAGAGTTCTCTGATTTCAATGAAGGATCTCTATTCATTTGAAAATAAGGCAAAAATTAAAGCCAACTTATATAATAATATACACACTATGACAGACTATCCGCCTTATATCAATGCGTATGGTCAACTACCACGACTATTCAAGAGAATTCGAGAGGCAGATGTGCCGCCAAGATTCACACAGGATTTTCTTTCTTCCGTTTTGGAGATGAAGTCAAGCAGCCACAGACCAATGATTCCTTTCTTGAAAAGAATTGGATTCTTGGACTCAGCAAACACTCCTACCAAAGCGTATCGGGAGTACAGAGATGAAGAATTAGGGAAATTTGTAATGGCAGAACAAATAAAGAAGTCATACCAGGATTTATACAAAGCTCATGAATACGCACATACATTAAACAAAGACAACATTGTTTCCAAATTGAGTTCAGTTCTCGGAATAGCAAAGAATGACAAGACACTGCCGGTAGTAGCATCGACCTTTCTGGAACTATGTAAACTTGCAGATTTCAAGGGTCTTCCAGAGAAAAAAGAACCAGTTAAGGTAAAGGAAAAGGAGGGGATCTTGCAAGAAAAAAGTGAAGGTGCCCTAACGATAAAAGAAGAAGGTCATAGACTCGGGATTTCCTATACAATCAATCTAAATCTTCCTCCGGCTACTGATCAGAAAGTCTTTGATGCGATCTTTAAGAGTCTCAAGGAACACTTGCTAAAATGACAGATTTTTTTCAGGAAATACTTGATCAGTTGCGTATTTTCGGCATGGAAAATATCTTCTTAGAAAATGCACTCGATAAGCTCGAGGAGGATGGTATAGACATAGGGAGGGAGTTGAATAAGAAGCACAAAGACATTGTTGATACAGAATTGTTCGAGAGGGATATACTAACAGACGCACGCAAGATGGCAGACTTCTATGTTATCTATTTCGTTCTTGAGAACAGCGCAAGGAGAATAATAACAGAAGTCCTTGAGGAAAAGTATGGCACTGATTGGTGGATTAGTGCTGTACCTCAAGGGGTGAAGGAATCAGTAGCAAAGAAGCAGAAAGAAGAACTAGATTCAGCAATGTCTATTAGATCTGAGGACCCCTTGACATATACTAATTTTGGAGAGTTGATCGACATTTTTAATTCAAAGTGGGATGATTTCTCTGACTTGTTCAGAAGCCGTAGATCACTACAAGAAACGTTGTCGCAATTCAATAGAATCAGGAATGTCATAGCTCACAGCTGTACATTGAACGATGACGAAATTCAAAGATTCCAGCTTTTGATTAATGATTGGTTCAGGATTCAATCGTAATCTTTCAGACAAGAAAAGTGAACAATATCCAGAACTCTCACTTCATTTCCGTCATGTATTTTGTCTTAGGGGGAAATCCAACACATTGTTTTCATTCATGCCGTTTCGATCTCTTACATATATCATGTGGAGTTTGGTCAAAAAGAGATATTTTCAATTTTGATTAAGAATTTAAGACTTTGATTCTTGAAGTAGATTCTTTCAGTGTGAGTGAAACTTAAGAACGGATTAACAGGGATTAAAAGTCTTAATTTTCCCAGTTTGGTAAAATAGTTAGTGGGGATCATTCTCTATGGCTGGTAATGCCACTTACAACAAATACAAGCGAGAAAATAAAGAATTGAGAGAGAAGCTTGCACTGTATGAGAGTGGGATATTCAATGTTGACTTAGAAGAGCATGTAGTCAAGGTTCCAGAATCGTTTGAGATGATTGTTGAAGAAGAAAGAGATAAGAAAGCCCACTATGATGACCTCTCAGATATTTTCAATGATGTCATAAGTGAGATTCCTGGCGTAAATGTGAAGTGGGAATTCAAATCAGCGTTTCTGGTTCAGCGCGTTTATTGGGCTATATGGGAAGCTTTGTTGAGATTAGGGAATGGTGATGCTTCTAAGGGCCTTGATATCTTTGCAATGAAGTATAGGAATGAAATGGCAAGAAATAGAGACCATGAAGTCGATTAAATATTTCACTCTCGGATCAATATTTGCGATTGTGATCTGCTCCAGCAGAATTTGTAACACTTTTCCTCAATTCTCATCTAGTGTCACCTCAACTTCTTTCTTCTCGAATCTTTCCCTGAATGACGGATCATCCAGAAACTTCCTCCTGAATTCCCTTGGAGGAAGATAATCAATGGATGAATGCGGCCTGCATTCATTGTAATCGGAGAATGCCTTCCCTATCTCTATAGAGGCATCATGGAAGTCCCTGAACTCGCTTGGCCAGATATAATCTGTCTTGATGGAGTTATGGAACGACTCAATGTCTCCATTGTCCTCCGGAGTGTGTTTCTGTATGTATTCAAGCTTGATTCCCAGTAACTTCATGGCATTCCTGAACTCATGAGATATGTACTGAGGCCCATTGTCTGTCCTCAGTACCAGGCCTTTGGGAACTGATCCATTGAATGCCATGAGAACAGAATTCTCCACGGATCTTATGGCATCCTTTGCCATGCATGACCTGGAATAATGAAAGCCCTGCCACTCCTTTGTGAAGCAGTCCTTTATGCACATCAGATAAGTCATTCCTGATTCGGTGGGAATGTAAGTGATGTCAGTTTGCCAGAGCTGATCAGGTCCTCGTGGACGGAACAGGTTCCTGGATTTTGTTCTCCCTCTGTGTCTTGATGCAGGAAGGTTCAGATTGTTATCCTTCAGGACCTTCCTGACAGTCTTCTGGTTCACTTTTGTACCAGAATTACGAAGAACTGCCCACACTCTTCTGTATCCATAGGTTGGCCTTTCTGATGCAATGTCTTTGATCCTTTCCCTTGTGGAAGAATCAAGCCTCTGAACGTATTTCTTCACAGGCTTGTAATAATATCCGGACAGCGAGATTCCGGATATTCTTGAGATCTCCCTGAGAGACATCTGATCCTTCAGATCTTCAAGAACCATCATTTTGACCTCCCTTGGAGCCTTTTTTTAAAAGCGTCTATGGCCAGGCTCTGATCTCCTATGATCTTCTTCAGGTCCTCGATCTCCTCGTCTCTTGTATCAGAATTCCTTCTCTGGGCCAGTGCTGACTTTCCGCCCCGGATGAACTGCTCCCTCCACTTGCTCAGCTGTACGGGATATATGCCGTGCCTCCGGCATATTTCAGCCTGTGTCACATTCTCGGAGAAGGATTCCATGACTATCTGGAACTTATCTTCAGCCGAATATTTGGACTTCATGAAGAGACCTCCACGATCTGGAAAACCGCTTTTCGCATGCTCTTTATGTATCTGTTCTTCTCTATAATATTATCATCATGGTGTTCCAGTTCTGTGATGGTGCAGGTCAGCTGCTCATTTATTGTATATCCCTGTAAATCTTCTTAAATTTCGCAAATCTGAACTTATTTATCATCACTGGTAGACAACGTCTCGGATCATACCCTAATAATAGTTTCGAGTACCGGGAAATTAATCACCAATAACTTAAGTACTGGACTCCATTTGTAGCCTATGTCGAGACTGATCACCCTCAATATGTACATGACACTGGACGGCTTTGGAGAATTTCCTGAATATCCTGGGTCAGAAATAGAAGAGGATGAACCAAGTGACTTCTGGAAAGAGTTATGGATAAGCAGATACGACTCTGTAGATACAATCATTTTTGGAAGGAGATCATATGAGGGTCATGCACAGGTTCATGCTCTGTCCAAGAGGAAACTGACGGACCCAAAACACCTCTACGACTATTCACGTTTTCTTGAAAGATGCAAACTTATTGTGTTCAGCAATACACTTCAGGAGGCTACCTGGGGGAATACCAGAATAATGAAGGGAGATCTCACGGATCAAGTCGAAAAACTAAAGAAGGAGCCAGGTAAGGATATAATCGCTGAAGGTGGTCCTTCTCTTGCACACGATTTTATAACAAGGGGGTTAGTTGATGAGTACAGGATATTCGTGATGCCTGTTATCTACGGGAAAGGCCCACATTACTGGGGAACAATGCCAAAACAGGAAACTCTGGAACTGATGGATGTAAAGAAGATGCCGCACGGTGAAATGATTATCCGCTATAGAAGCCTGAGATAGATTACGGTCACCGTCAAGGGCCAGGGTATATTTTCCTGCACATGCTTCCGCATTGGATCTTCACGCAGTAATCCTGAATATTGTTCAGAATTGATCCGGCCTAATCCAAGAAATATGCAAAATTTGTCTTTCCGTGAAAGCGGGGGCATCAATCATACAGATGATTCTCATTCCATGCCGAGTTAACCTTTTAGTTATCGCCTCTAATTCTATTCGGGGAAGTGGTAATCCTTATACGAATTCAGAAAAGTGCTCATACGCTTCATGCCTCATTTTGGTATCTAAAGAAATGAAGGGTATGACAGGAAACGAGGAATAAGATAAAATAGAGTTTAGACTGTTCTACCTGCCGGGTGCAAATTAGATGGAGGCCATTGACAAGCGAATTATTTACTACCTGCTCAAGGATGGCAGGATGTCGCAAAAGAAAATTGCGGAAGAACTTGGCATATCTCCTCAGGCTTTGAACTACAGGTTAAGTAAGCTTGTAGAGAATGGCCAGATTAAGCGGTTCGCTCTCCACATTGCACCGGAATTCCTTGGCAGAACCCAGGGTTTTGCAGCATTCAGGACAGATATGGACTACGAGGAGAATATATTCTCGAGATTCAAATGCCTCGAGGAAATCACAATCCTTGGATTTCATGGCAATGAGAAAATGGACTTGAATAGTGCCATGGAAAAAGCATATCAAAAACTGGGAAAACCCATTATGAACTATACTCCACCACCCAACCAAGAGGTCAGGAACGTGGGCAAGACTGACAGGAACCTTATAGAGATTCTCAAGAATGATCCAAGGGCACCCATCTCTTCAATAGCGAAGCGCCTAAGCATTTCAAATTCTTCTGCAAAGAAGAGGCTCAATCATCTCAAGGATATGCGTATTGCTTCAGTGATCCCGATCCTTGACCTGAGCAAGACGGATGCAGTGATCTACCTGCTATTCAGCGATAAGTCAAGAGAAGTTCTCCCTGCAATTGTCCAATCACTGATTTTCCAGATCTCAGACGGGAAATCGTCAATATCCGTTTGTTACTCAGATTCCCTAGAGCAGGCCAAGAAAAGCATCAAGAATGTCAGAGACGTTGATGAGAAGTCTCAGGTCATGGTAGTATACGACTATGACTTTCTCAACTGACCTCCTCTAACTCCAAGCAGGGATATCATCGCTGGAAAATACAGCGTCCGGATGGCAAAGGTGTCAATCAGAAGTGATATTGCAAAAGCCAATCCCATCTGCTGCAGGAAGGCTATGGGAACCAGTCCAAGCGAGCCAAGAGAAGCGGCAAGGATAACTCCCAGTGCCGTGACTACTGAACCTGATCCTGCCATTCCCCTGTACAGCCCCTCGGAGAAACCATGCACATTCTGTTCCTCCCTAATTCTTGAAATTAGGAACACAGTAAAATCGTTGCCAAGAGACATCAGGATTATGAAGAGGATCACTGGGATCAGGAATATTAGTGATTCGTGCAGGATGTAAGTCACGACTACGTATAGCAAGCCCAAAGTCCACGATATGCTGATGAACACTCCGGAAAGCGCAATTAATGGGAATTTTACAGAACGGAACGATATTCCAATTATTACACCGATAGCCGCCACAATGAGAACCTCAAGCAGGCTGTACTCATAATGGGAGGTATTTTTCAGGTCAATAACCGCAGAGGTTATTCCTCCCACTATCAGGCTGCTGTTATCCCTGAGATGCTGGACGGAATTAATGGCAGCCTGGCTATATGGCCCTGAATTGAGGTCAACTATGAAGTATGCTGTCCGGTTATTATTGAAGATGAATGAGGGATCCTGTATCGTGCCGTTGTAAGCCCCAGGACCTATGATGGATACAACTCCCTCTGTACTCCTTATGTAGTTTTCAGCTCCAAGGATCTGGTTGTATGCTGCCTGAGAGACCCCACCTCCTGAATAAACAGGAGAAGTCAGGTTAATTACAACGTATACAGGAGAAAGCGCTGAAGATCCAAACTTCTCGTTTACCGTGTTAAGTGCCTGGACGCTGGGTAGGGAGGCCGGCAATTCCCCAGAAATGTCATAAGAAACAGGTGCCTCAAACCAGAAATAAACTGCAGGAACAGCGCATATCAGGAAAACGGCTGCGACAGCCTTTGCCTTTGATGAGGAAAACTTGGCTGCCTTGTAGAATGCAGACTTCTCCTGCGGTTTATCTTTGAGCGAATGAAACATTCTCTTTCCTATCATAGCTGCGATCGCTGGAAGGAGGGTGATCTCTGCAAGAACTGTCAGGATTACAGCCAGGAAAAGAGTCGGACCCCATGTATTGAGGCCGGTTACAAAGAACATTGTTCCAAGGCTAGTGGCAACCGTCAGGCCACTGACAATGATGGCACTGCCAGATCTCACAGAAGCGATCCGAATAGCCTGCTCCAAGGGCTTTCCGGTCGACGCTTCTTCCCTGAACCTGGAAAGTATGAAAAGCAAATAATCGGTTGACACTCCCAGGAGCACAGCCATAAGAGTATAGGTCACGATGTAGTTTACTGGTTCGTAGAGAGAGCCTATCACAAAAACGGAGAAATAGCCTAACAAAATGGAGATCGAAGCTAAAACCAAAGCAAGTATTGGGGAGATATAAGATCTCAGGACAAGCCCTACGATGATTGCGAGGAAGACAAACGTAAAAATGAACCCGATGAATGAGTTACCCTGAGAAACCTGGAGATCGTAAGAGATTGCCCCGTTTCCTGTTACACTCCCTTCACCACCGAAATATTGATCAGTAAGACTCCTGATCTGGGGAACAATACTCTGTGCAGGGTAGAAATTATTGGTTCCTCTAAAGGAATCGCTTACGTTCAGGGTTATTGTCACAAGATACGTGGTGTTATCCCTGCTGACATATTGCTTGAATATGAATCCGGGGGCACCTGCCAGTCCATAGTTGCGGACGTAATAGTCTCCTGGATTTGGTTCACTAACTGCTGCATATACAACTTTTTCTGAAATAGGAACCCCATATGCAGAAGCAAGTATGGTGGATGTAATTGCGTAAATCGCTGTTGTATAATTATCGACAGTTCCCTGACTGAGGATTATAGCAGTGTACTCACTGTAATTGTAAAAATAGAATGCAGTGCTCTTTGTGGCATTCATCACGTTATAGTAAGGACCAAGCTGAGAGTTATATTCCAGGCTGGAGTTTAAGGACGAAAGGAAGTACTTCTGTTGGGAGGTACCAGAAAATCCCGCATTTTCAGCGGCCGCGGTAATGTTCATATTGCTGAAATTCATGCTGGCCCACTGTTTGTAGAATGCAGCTGGAAACTCAAAAATGAGTCTGCTCTGTGTAGAAACATTGGTGTAAGTGTTGTTTATGGCCTTTCCGTACTTATTTAGCAGGTTATTTATGAGCGAAGCATAGGCAGAAAATGCAGACGCAGTTGAGCTAACATATGGTATTGAGGACGAAGATAACCTTGACTGGAAATCCAACGTGCTATTTGCCAGGGTAATATTTGATGCGGTTGGGTTAGAGACAACTACGACAAGAGATGAATTCTGGGGCGAAACCTGTGAAAGAAGCTGGCTCGCCCTTGCAGACTCGCTACCAGTTGTCGCACCTGTCGAGCCCGAATAACTAACATAATTTGAGTAAGCCATCACAGCAGGAGCCATCAGCAGTATTGCAAGTATCCATACTACAACAACCGTTTTCCTTCTGGAGAGTATGGCATCTTCAACTTTTTCAAAGAGTCCTGATTTTCTCTGTTGCGATTTGGTTCCGCTCATTGAAGTATAATGACTTCCAGGCTCTTGAACTCTGATCAAAAAAATTTTTAATATTTTCCTCGAAGCGCTTGCCTGAGTCAAGTCTCACTTGAGGTGTAAACATGGACAAATCAAAATTAAATTTCTATCCCAGGTAGATGGACTTGAATATGTCTATAATGCAAGGATAGCAGGAACTGGCCTTATCAGCGAAATCAGCGAAGGGAAAGACAAATGCGTAAAGACTAATACTCCAAAAAACTCCCCAGACGATGGGCAAAGGCAAACCGCCTGACCGCACAGAAAGCAGTGATCTGTCTAGAATGCTCCCATCTGAATCGTTAGCATCCATTCTCTCACTCTTCTTTTTCGTAGTCGCGCTAGACCTGGGCTACAGGAACGGGTCCATCATTGTTGACTCATACGTCTTTGGAGCCGCTGTAACCTTTATCGGTCTGATCGTTTTGCTTACGGCGATCTATGTCATTTCACTGACCAGATGGAAAACTGCGGCTGTCTACTTGGGAATCATCATTGCCTTCAACTATGCCCTGTCTCTGGCATTCCTGTTTCATACTGGGCTAGCAGTTATACTTGCGATCTCATTTGCCCTCCAGATTATTTCGCTAATTAGCATCCTTAGGAAATCAGATGGAAATATTCCGCGAACCGTGGTCGCTGTTGCCTCATTACTGGTGATGCTCTACCTTGGGAATGTTCTTCAGCTGGTTCAGAACAGGCCAGATACAGGTATGGTTATTGAAAGCACAGCTTCAGTATTCGCTGCGCTCGGGCAAAATCTTCCGCTCCTTGAAAGGGGGGGCATGTTTGTCCTGACAGATCACTTCGATTTCATCCTGAGTATCCAGCAGTTCATTCTGTTCTCAGTTCTTGCATCACTGATTGCTGAGAACTACTACCAGATCATAACGCTGGTAAGGGGGAAAAGCAAATCAGCAGGCACCATCTCGCTAGCAGCGTATTCCCTGACTGGAGCCCTAAGCTGCCAGTGTGAGAGCTACATATCTGTACTGCCCGCACTTTCTATATTGCTGATAAACTATATCCTGCTTCCTGTGGTAGGCTTAAGCATAATTCTCCTCATTGCCACTTATTTTTTGATCTCCAGGGTGTATGTTCCAGGCCGAAGCCTAAAATTTTTAACCCGTCTACAAACCCAATGGAGCAAAAAATATTTGGTTGTGCTCGGTGCTATATTGCTGATAATTTCTCCCTTCTTCCTCATTGCAGTAGTATTCTATGGAGGCCTGTCCAACGCATTCTTCTTCTTTGTCTCCGGCATGTTAATGATTCTGGTCGGGTACATCTTTACCCTTCTTGTGTCAAGGGTGATTAGTATTCCGATATGGGCAAAACGGCTCGATTATGCACTAGGGTTGATTGGGTCCTTTATACTCTTCGCCTGGTTCTATCCTCCGCTGACAAGCCTTGCCTACAGCATTCCGTACGTATTTGCAGTAATGAATATCTCCATGCTGGCTGCCGGGATATCCTTTGGAATAGTCTATCTGCACAATATTGGCAAATGGGGAGACATTCTCAACGAATACCTATCCACCGCCCTGGGCATTTTTTCCCTTGTCCTTTTCTATATTCTTGCCACTTTCCAGGTGAAGATATGGCCAATTTTCAGTTTTCAGAGCCAGCTGCTTTTCGCCCTCTACGGATGGGTTGCTATGGTGCCACTGATGTGGATCACCACTCAGATATCCTTGAACAGACTGGCAAAGGAAAGAGGGTATTCAACGTGAATTTGTCCATTCTTAAGGTAGAGATTCGAAATCACCTTGAGATGGAGGAATACAGATAATCTCATTCGTGTGTAAACCACTGGGAGCAAACATTTCTCTACCTGTATAGATTTGGAAGGAAGGATAGGTGCAATGTCTGAATCAAATGCCTCCAGGAGCCAGGTTAAACTCATTGAAAAATTGTGCAGTGGTAACCTGGGAAGAAGAAAACTTCTTCAGGCATTCCTGAAGGATCATGGCATAACAGACATCTCGGAACTTGCTTTAAGAGAAGCTTCTGCACTGATTGAAATTCTCAAGAAGTCAGATGAAGGCAGTGGAGAAGGAAAGCGGACCCCTTTGGTTACCGAGAAGCAGTTGCAGTTCCTGAAAAAGCTGCAGGACTCTGCCCCCAGGAGAGATGAGACTCTGGATTTTATCAGGGCAGCTCGTGTTAGCAGCCTGGATGAACTATCGGTGGCCCAGGCCTCGAGCCTTATCGATGCACTGATGAAACTTCCCAGGGGGAAGGCATCAGATGCTCCAATATCAGGCAAGCAGATCAAGTTCATACAGTCGCTCATTAAGAGGAGCGAGAATGCTGCAGTCCTGAAAAATTTTCTTGCAGGAGCAAGGAAAAAATCACTTGATGAACTCTCAAGTGGCGAGGCAAGCGATTTAATCGATAGGCTTAAACAGTAGGTATTGCATATCATCTGGATGAACCCATTTCTTAGGTTGAAACCATTAACTGGGCTTTCATTCTCTGACGGATCAATTATAAATGATGACATCCGCAGGAGTGAAAGGGGTAAAATGATTAGATTTGCGAGTTCATTTGCCATTTTTGTGAATTCAGAGGAGATCCTGTTTGCTCTTCCGTGAAGTTGAAAACAGGCTGGACATGCGCCTCGGGTTTTCCGTGGAATTCAAGCACAAACTGCTTCCTCTGATTCAGAAAGATATTGCGCTGATACCAGCCACCATGAATCATATCGAAAACTCGTCTCATATTGATCTGTTCATTCGTGCAACGGATGATACAAGGATTGGTGGGATAATATCCACGTTCAACCCAATAAAGAGGGGAGGATACTACATAGTCAGAGTAGCGGACTCTGAATTCCCGGAAATGAATAGTTTTTCAATGAAATTGCTCTCCCTACCATCTTCAGTACCTGGAGAGCTCTATGTAACTGGCGATAGGCTGTTCAGCAGTATCCGGTTTCATCATTCTGATTTAGAGAAAGTATCGGGCATTGCCGGGGCGATCATAGACTCCGGAGAAAAGGCAAGACTGGAAGACCTTGGTCCGTCTTTTGGTGGCATCAACACACTGGACAGCGTGAATTCAAGAATACCGCTGACAATGATATCTTTCACATTCCTTAGGATAGATCAACTTCCTGAAGGACTCTATAAAGATCACTATGGCGAAGTTAATATTGAGCTTATTGCCGGTGGAAAATACAGGGTTACAGTCTATCCAATTAAACAAGAATCAAAGAATGACAACCAGAATGTTGTTTCAGCCGAGGACGGGATATATTCTTATCTGGGAACTGGGAAATTCCAGCAGGAACTTTTTATCAAATCTGGGGAAAGGAGAATCCCGGTCGCAGCCACCATCAGCAAGGTGAAGGATGGCAGCATCACCTTCAATCAGTTTATTCCCAAGGCGTTCAAGGACGAGCAACTTTCCGTTCTCTTCGAAACTGCCAGGAATCATCCATCGGTTAATTTCAGGCTTACTACTGTAAGGGACTATGACAGCACCATCTGGGAATGGCTCTGATATCTCCGCCCAATTAAGGCAATCGATGCCAAGGAAACTGTTTTTGCAATGTTCCAAGGGGCTAGTTGACAAGTAATATTAGGTGGTTCCATCTTACTTCGAAGAATGTCTTCTCTAGGAAGCATAGTAGCGCTACTTCACGCCTCATCCGCACTTGTACAGCAGATAGTTGCAAGTTATGGCTATCTAGGCATCTTTGGGCTCATGTTGCTCGAGTCAGCCTCCCTTCCAATACCAAGCGAGGTGATCATGCCTCTCGCAGGATATTATTCCAGCATCGGGGTGCTCGATCCCTTTGCAGCAATGGCCGTAGCGCTCATCGGCAGCGTCATCGGAATGGCAGTAGATTATTATGTTGCGTATTTCGTTGGAAAGGAGGTTGTATATAAACACCTTGGGGCCTTTCACATCAGCAAGGAACGGCTTGATGCGTTTGACAGGTGGTTCAAGGTAAACGGGCCTGCAGCCGTGATGATTGTAAGGCTCATTCCCGTAATAAGGGGCCTGGTGAGCTTTCCAGCTGGCTTTGCGGAAATGCCTGTCAGGAAATTCTTCCTATATTCATTCATTGGGGCTTTCATATGGGACCTGGTACTGTTCATGCTTGGGTTTTATGCTCTATCCTACGCCCTCCAGGAGAACAATGTCTACCTCCTGTTCATCATAATCGCTGCTGTCGCTGTCGTAATGTACCTCGTCTATTACTTTGCAATGAAGCGAATGAACAGGTCTGAGCAGAATGCAAAGGAGCAGTAAGACCAACCACCCAAACCCATTGCGACAATAGGTATTGAGAAACGGGAATTTCCAAACCCACAGGAGAGCACCATCATCGGTCGCCCCTCCTGGCGTTGCCTGGAGACCTTTTTTTCTCCATATCTAGCAGGTATTTCTTTCTTCGAGCCCCCATTCCGTATCCACCCAGTTCTCCGTTGTTTCTTATCACTCTGTGGCAGGGGATTATCAATGGTATGGGATTAGATGCACATGCGTTAGCGACAGCTCTATAGGCCTTTGGCTTGCCTACGGTTGCAGCCACCTCGTTGTACGAACGCGTTTCTCCGTATGGTATTGCCATAATAGCAGCCCATACCCTTTTCTGGAACTCGGTTCCGCTGATGTCCATGGGCAGGTTCAGTAACTGTCCATCGAAGTATGAGAGAACGGAGTCAAGACTTTTTCTGGCAGATTCTGATCTGGTGATTACTGCCCTGGGGTACTCCCGGATCAGGGCCGTTTCGAGTTGGAGTTCATCGTCTGCAATGCTCACGGAGCAGATCCCGTAATCGGTTTCAGCAACTAGGAGAAAGCCAAGCCTGCACTCCGAAGTGAGGAACCTGATCGACGCTCCCTCTCCCCCTTTCCTGTAACTGGACGGAGACATTGCAAGTTTGGAGAGATAATCCTCATAAAGCCAGCTCTGGGACGCGTAACCTGTACTGTAAATAGCCTCTGGCAAAGGTTTACCATTCCTGAGGTTGCCTTTTAAAGCATGAATTCTGCACTGCTCAGCATATTGGCGAGGCGACATGCCCATCACTTCGATGAATACCCTCTGCAGGGAATACCTGCCCACCTGAAACCGCTTCTCCAAGGAGCGCAGGGTAAGGTCTCCTGAAAGGTTGGATCTGATGTAGTTGCATATCTTCTCAACAAGTTCTTCCTTAGTTGGCAATACGATTTCACCATCTACCCCTGAAAGAGTC
The DNA here is from genome assembly GCA_021817735.1 of Thermoplasmata archaeon. Taxonomy (GTDB): domain Archaea; phylum Thermoplasmatota; class Thermoplasmata; order Thermoplasmatales; family Thermoplasmataceae; genus JAKAFX01. The sequence continues at coordinate 22,917 of JAKAFX010000002.1, forward strand.
GTGTGATTTTCTTATCACGCATATGACACCCAAAAGAAAATAACAGGTCATTGCGCCACCGCTCGCAAAATTACATGACTGGGTGCAGGCAGAACCATTCAGTACAACCTTCCCGTCCGAAAAGATTCCCAGGTTTTCTAAACAATTAATGGCTGGTACGATAGGTAATTCTGCCTGAGAATTCATGATAACATGTAACACCAGATGCAACGTGATAAAAGACATTTTGTCGGAAATTTGCTTAGAGACTCTATTTCTGACAAAAATCAGGCTGGACAGATTAGAGTAATTGAACCGCTAAGCACCCAGGTTATCCTCATAAATTCAAGTGCTGAAGCAGTGCGATATTATATCGCAAGCAATGATCCTTGAATTGCTTTGATCTCTGCAAGCATGGAAAAATACCTGAACAAAAATGTAGTGATGATTGCCTTTTCGGCATTCTTTGCAGACATGGGTTACCAGGCGGTAACAGCAGTATTCTCAGTACTTCTCGTAGTCGAGATGCATCAGCCCGCGTATATTTATGGACTACTACTTGCATTAAGTTTTGGAGTAGGGTCCTTATTCTCCCTCATCGGTGGAAGGCTCGGGGAGAAATACAGCAAGAAGGGTGTTGCATTGCTTGGAAACCTCCTGATCCCGCTAATGTCCCTTAGCGTGCTGTTCAATAATCTCTACATATTGGGTGCACTATTTGTGTTCGGGTGGTGGGCAAGATACTTTCGTACTCCGGTCAGGAGAGCTTGGCTGGTGGAGGTCTCAAACCCGGCTTACCGGTCCAATGTATTCGGCTTCCTACATGCGCTTGATGTCGGAGGTGGAATCATTGCGGTCTCATATTCCATACTACTGATTCTGTCTGGCGTATCCCTCAGATTTATTGTTCTTATAACAGGTATCCCGCTCGTTGTTTCCAGTCTCTGTCTGATGTTCGCCGGTACCGTGAAATATGAAGGTCCCGCTGAGGGCAGATCTGAAACCGGAGTGCCTATCAACCCGCACGACGAGACTAACATTATCAGGAAAGATAATAGTGTATTCAGAGCAGTGATCTTCTCTTCCATGCTTTTCGGTTTCAGTTACTACGCCCTGGGCTTTCCAATCATAACAGTCTCGATTGCAACAGGGAGTTATGTTCTCGGGATACTCACCTTTGGAATTTATCTCGGAGTCTCGGCAATTTCTGGCATTATGCTGGGGACATTCAGGGGGAGAAAACCGATGCGTACACTGTGGTCCATGGGATACTTGCTTTCAGCAGTATCTTCGATAGTAGTCGGGTTATCGTTTGCCTTCCATGGTTTCCTGATCCTCTATTATATGGGGGCAGCAGGATTGGGATTTGCTACTGGTGCAGTGGAGACATTTGAACCTGTGCTGATTTCTAAAGTTAGCAGGGTCAAGAAAATGTCCACCAGAATGGGTTGGCTGAGTTCAAGCAGGGCCCTTGGGTTGTTTGTATCCAATTCTGTCATGGGTGCTATTTTCGTCGTGAGCGTGCTATATTCATATGTTTACGCAGCAGTGACCTCATTTGCTGCTGCAATCATGTTAATGGTCACTGAATTCCTTGTCTTGAGAGAGGGCAAAAATCATGAAGCCTCAGTATCCATGAAATGAGGGGCAGTTCACACTGGGGATATTATTTAGCGACCAGCGAATGCACGAATCTTGAGAAACATAGGCAAGGGAATATATACGTGTCGCCCGTTGTTTGAACGGAAGGTCAGGAGTCTTTTCCCATCAGCCACTCGCTTCCCCATTTCTGGAGATCTTCCAGTGATGAGCCTAGTGATTTTCCCTTCTCTGTTAGGGAATACTTGACCCTGAAAGGCCTGGTGCTCTCAATTTCCCTGGATATGATATTCCTTGACTCCAGGTACTTCAGGGTGGAGGACAGTGTCTTGGAATTCATTCCTTCTGTAGACCTTAGAAGTTCATTGAACCCCATGGGCCTCTCGGACAGGTACCTGACGACTATCATCTTCCATTCACCTCCTATCTCCTTGATTGCCTCTACTATTGGGCATTTATCTTTCTTTCCGATCTGCACTTCCAGAACTTCATCTGGTTTCTTCTCGGTAATCATGTTCCCGCGTAGATACATGCTCTACTTAAATGTATTATGTATATGGGATAACGCAAAGGAATTAGCTTTCTTTTTGCAATTTAGGTGATAACTTGGAAGAAACAAAATGGGTAGTAGACAAGGCACATTCCAGTATTGAGTTTAGCATAAGGCATATGATGATCTCGACGGTAAGGGGCAAGTTTACCGACTTCGATGCAGAAATCTCAGGCAATCCAGCAGATTTCAGTACAATGCATGCAAGGTTCACAATCAAGGTGGCCAGCATAAGCACAGGCAACTCCGACAGGGATAACCACCTGCGATCCGACGAGATCATGGCAATAAAGGAATATCCCGAGATTGTTTTTGCAACAAAAAGTATAAAGGGTAACGGGGAAGATGTTGAAATAACCGGGGATCTCACCATAAAAGGCATCACCAAGCAAGTCGTTTTCAAGGGAGAATACGGAGGAGAGATAAAAGATCCATACGGAAACCAGCGGTTTGGCCTAACTGCAACAACATCCATCAACAGGGCGGATTTTGGGGTAAAATGGAATATGGTGCTTGAAGGTGGCGGGCTGATGCTGGGCGAGAAGGCAAACCTCTTCCTTCAGCTAGAAGCTTTCCACCCTCCTAACTGAGAATAGAATGGGAAACAGGGCAGCAGTTTTTGTGGCTACTGCCCAATTTTTAAAGCAAGGAAGATCAACAACCAGCAATTTCTTCTAAGCAGGGGCTTAAAGACTGTCATTTCGCCTTGCTGATGATCTCTCCGAGGGCACTCATAGCAGCCAGTGCGGCTCTAATTCCCCTCGCAGTGTTCTTGTCTTTCATAACCCTGTAAAGTTCCAGAGGCGTTATTGGTGAATCCCTGTCATTGGCCTCGGTCACCTTGTCCATTACTCCCCTCATGTTGAACATCAGCAGCTTTACGGAGTCAGATACTTTTTCGTCGGCGAGGGCGTACATCACGCTCGAGAGCAGGTTGGCACTCTTGAGCGCAGCATAGGTGAACTCCCTGGAGGTGAAGAAGTGACCTAGAAACTCTACATCCGTGGGCAGGTAGTCTTTTGCTATGTCAGCCACAAGGTTGAGAATCCCAGCCTCTTTCAGCCTCACCAGTAGAGGGACAAACGCTGTGATCACATCTGCATTCTTGACCAGCTCCAGGATTGCTGCTTCCATCTGATCCTGTTTATCTTCATCCATTTTCATTCACCCCTACATTATCCCCCTTAGCATGGCCGAAAAATATGTATCGGACGATGTCCACTTCAGGAAATAGTCGGACTTGCTTTGGAAATTTGCACGCGGAGGCTTGTTGTAACTGAAAAATAGGGTAATAGCCTGTTGTCCCCCGGTTATTGTCGTGCACGCGACCTCACCATTATATGATTCAAAGAAAGCGTTTCCGTTGACTTCACTGGCTATGCGGTTTGCAAGATACTCTGACTCAAAATGGGCAGTCGCCCCGGCCTTGGAGATCGGAAGATTAGTTGCATCCCCAACAACAAAGACGTTATCGTAGTCCCTGTAGTTGAGGTGGTTCCTGTCAACGTCTATGTATCCGTTCTCGTCTGCTAGGCCAGATTCCGTTATCACTTTTTGTCCCTTGTGCGGAGGAACCAGGATGAGTAGATCAAAGGGAATCTGTTCACCCTCAAGGGAACTGAGGGTTTTCGAGTCTGGGTCAAGGGAATCCACGTTGAACATCTTGTGCACTACTATACCCTTCTCATCCATCAGCTTCTCTATAAAAGTAGAAACATTCGGCATCGTGAATACCCTGTTGAGTGGGTAAATATAGTGTATTTCCGTCTTTTCCCGCAGGCCCTTCAGCTTTAGGTACTGCTCTAGCTGGAAGGTAAACTCGTATGGTGCTGGTGGGCACTGAATTGGAATGCTTGCTTGTCCAACCACAATCTTGCCCCCCTTGAACTCCGCGAGTTTCTCCTTTAGCCGGAGTGCACCATCTAGACTGTAGAAATGCTGGGCTGCCTTATCATACCCAGGAAGATCGTCTGTCGCAAACCTGTCCCCAGTTGCGATGAACAGATAGTCGTAACCAATTTCACCGCTGTTTATGGTTTTGACCTTGTGATTCTGTACATCTATTGATGTGACCGTATCCCTGATATATTCTACGCCATGATTGAACAGAAACTGAGTGGGCTTAACGCTCTTGCTGTGGTCTTTGAAGCCAAACGGAATCATCACGCCGTCCGGCTTGAAATAGTGAGCCGGAGAATTCCCGACCACTTTTATCTCAAGTTGCCTGAGGTCTGAATGAAACCTGAGCTTGTTAGCCATTATCGTCCCTGACGCGCCATCGCCCAGTATCAGGGCAGTTTTTCTTGAGTTAGGCATCTGATCTACCTGGTTTTCTTCATCACGATTTCGTAGTATCCCTGCCTGTCAAAGATCCCTAAAAGTTGGTTTCCAGATTTCTTGATCCACTCTGGGGCATCCTTCTTGGTTCCTTCGTCAGTCGAATAGACAGATATCACGTCACCGACCTTACCCTGCTTGTAAGCCTTAATTAATTCCATGAGCGGGCCAGGGCAGAAACTTCCTCTTGCATCAATTATCTTTGAAGGTTTTTCATCCATTTTCAACACCCCATTTATATAAATAGAGTCATGTTAGAGTTCTTTGCCATGTCAACAAACTGAGAAACCCCTATTATGTCTTTGACAATCGGGTCCAGATCAGACTTCTTCAATCCAAGCATGTCCGCGAACATTGCACATCCGTAGACAGTGACATTACCAACCTCGGCTGCCTGTTTTATGGTATCCAGCCAGGACGGTATCTTCTTCTCTGCCATGATCTTCATCATCTGCTGAGCCATTGGACCAGCTTCAGGGCTCAGTGTAGGCGGAGGTGTCCCGCTCTTCTTCAGATGCAGGAGAGCCCAGAATGTGACGAAGACGTCCACATCCATGTCGTTAGCGACTGCTCCGGACGTTATGATGGAGCCAGCCATCAGTTTGTCCACGTTTCCCGAAAACAATATGAGAGATACCTTTCCGGCCATAATCCCACGCAAAGCCTATCCCTAGCTTTAACAAATTAATCAGCCCTAATAGATTAGGGAGCACCACCACGAATCCGGCAATATCCTGATTATTTGATGATCACTAAAGACATGGGATTTATTGCGATCCCAGGACGAGTTATCGACCATAAAAACTAAATGTGAAGGTATCTTAGTGTGTGAGAGAATTCCACCGGCTCAGATATTGGTGGAAATTGTTATCTTATTCCAAACGCTCCCAATGGGATGCCAATGACACTTAAGCCTATTGTAGACGTAGCATCAGGACTTGGTATAGCACAGGATAGCATTGAGACATACGGCAGGTACATGGCCAAGGTACCTCTGAACAGCGAAGCTTTCAGGAACAAGAGGAGGGGCAAGCTAATCCTGGTAACTGGAATGACGCCAACACCAGCCGGCGAAGGAAAGACAACCACAGTCATAGGGCTTGCACAGGGATTGAACAGGCTAGGCAAGAATGTCAGCCTTGCAATCAGGGAACCCTCACTGGGGCCTTGTTTCGGTGTAAAGGGAGGTGCAACTGGAGGCGGAAAGTCAAAAGTTGAGCCCAGTGACAAGATCAACCTCATTTTCACAGGTGACTTCCCTGCAGTATCAGCTGCTCACAATCTACTTTCTGCGGTCATCAACAATCACATGTATTACAAAAACAGCCTAAAGATCGACCAGAAGGACATATTTTTTCCCAGGACTATTGACATGAATGACAGGTCGTTGAGATCCATAGCAGTTGGAGTGGGTGGAAAAGACGACGGTACCTTGGCAATGGACAGGTTCGTGATCACGCCTGCATCTGAGATCATGGCGATACTTGGCCTGAGCAAGTCATATCCGGACATGAAGGAAAAACTTGGAAAAATAATGGTTGCAAGGGATACTAGCGGGAACCCGGTCTATGCATCTCAACTCAAGGTGCATGGGGCCATGGCGGCCCTACTCACTGACGCCCTAAAACCAAACCTTGTTCAAACAACGGAGGGCGTCCCTGCGTTCATCCACACGGGACCATTTGGAAATATTGCTCATGGAACATCCAGCATTGTCGCCGATGATCTGGCGCTGAAAACAAGCGATTATGTGGTCACCGAGTCAGGTTTTGCAACTGACCTGGGGGCAGAGAAATTCCTTGATCTGGTTTCGCGCGTTGGATCTCTTGGGGTTAGCATGGTTGTCATAGTGGGTACCATCAGGGCTATTAAACATCACGGTGGAGCGAAAGACGTTAAGGTTGAAGACATACCCGCGCTGAAGACCGGTTCGCTCAACCTGATCCGCCATGTTGAGATAATTAGATCTTTTGGAATAGAACCGCTAGTAGCACTCAACAGGTTCCCCACGGACACGGAAAAGGAAATCGACACCATTCTTCAGCTGCTCAAGACAGAGAGGATAAATTGCGCATTGTCTGAAGTTTATGAGAAGGGAGGTGAAGGCGGGATCAACCTAGCCAATGAAGTACTGAAGAATATTCGGCCAGAACCATATAAACTGAAATATGCATACGAACTTGAAGACCCGATCAAGACGAAGATTGAGAAGGTTGCAAAGAGGATATACGGGGCAAATGAGGTTATTTATGGAAAGCAGGCAATGAAGGACCTGAAGTTCATAGAGAAAGCAGGATTAACTGAACTCCCGATTTGCATGGCCAAGACTCAGAACTCAATCAGCGACGATGCAACCATCCTCAATGTCCCGAAGAATTTCTCAGTGACAGTTGGTTCAATAGGTATATCATCCGGAGCAGGATTCTTAGTGCCTTTCATGGGTAATATCATGACAATGCCCGGGCTTCCGAGGATCCCCAATGCAGAAGGAGTAGACATAACAGAAAGTGGAGAGATAGTAGGCCTATTCTGAATAAGCCTTTCTTGCTGCGAATGGGGATGCAGGCTTCTGCATCCCTTGAATTTCTAAATTGTATTGGCCAGCAGTATCTTTGCGTCTGCAACTATTACTCCTTTTTCAGACGCAATGACCGGGTTCAGGTCTATGGAGTAGATTGGGTATAGGTTTGATTCCACTATCCTGCTGATATTCAGCAGCAATTCCACCAGGCTGTCGCAATTCACCTTCTTCCCTCTGAACCCATGACAGAACCTCCTGGAGGCTATCTCCGAAATCATTTCTGTCGCATCACTGCTGGATATGGGAACTTTCCTGAAGGAGACATCTTCATACAGTTCAGTAAATATCCCTCCTGAGCCGAGCATAATAACATTCCCAAAATCCCTGTCCTTGATGATTCCGATTATGAACTCAACACCGGGCGGCGCCATTTCCTCAACCAGGTAAGCCGATTGAGGGAACTTCAGTTTCATTGCTTTGAACTCTTTTTCCAGTGCTTCCCTTGAGCCAATGTTAAGAACAACGCCGCCAACGTCTGTCTTATGGAGTATACTATCGTCGGATACCTTGAGAACAACTGGAAAATGCAACCCGCTGGAATCAGGCAAATCTCTTGACATTATGGATCGAGGAACAGTTATACCGTGCTTGGAGAGTAACTCCTTGGCATCTTTCTCCAACATGCTTACCTGCTTAGCTTCACTCATTTCCGTGCCTCCTCATGTATTCTCCGTATTCGCACAAAACCTTCATCGCAGCCACCGTCCTGCTAACAGAAGGATAAGCGGGAATCCTTGCAACTTCAAGTTCCCTGAGGATGTCCTTTGAAAGCCTATTTCCGATTGCGCCCGCGACAACTGGCTTCGATCTGGCTGCAACCGTGAGTGGACTTACAATGTCGAGGTTTATCTTCGGGGTCTGTGGAAGCGCATACGCGATAATCGCGTCAACATAAGGCGATCGAACCAGTATATCCAGAATGCTTCCATATGCTTCAGTGCTTCCGTCAGCTGTTAGGTCGATCGGGTTCGCGACTGACGCAAAGGGAAGAACAAATTTCCGCATTTCCGCCTCCTCCTCTTCACTGAAGTTTGCCATTTCGCACCTTCCATGTGCGTCTGTTGATGTAAGGAGATCGGTTGTAAGGACCCCGACACCTCCTGCAGTGGTAATCACAGCCACTCTCTTTCCAGCTGGGGGTTTCTGGTATGCAAGTACTCTTCCAAAATCCAGGAGTTCTGTCTCGTCAAACGCCCTGGTTACCCCGACCTGTTTCAAAACACCTCCAAATACTCGGTCGTTCGATGCCATGGCCCCAGTGTGAGAAGCTGCTGCCCTAGTAGACTCCCTTGATCTACCAGTCTTTAGAACCACCACTGGCTTCTTTCTGTTTACTCTTTTCAGGGACTTAAAAAAAGATTCTCCGTCAGAGATACTCTCAAGATACATTACTACAGACTTCGTGTTCTGGTCCACTTCAAAGAGTTCAAGCGCATCTATCTCGCCAAGATCCGCCCGATTCCCGATATTGATAAATCCAGAAATGCCCATCCCATATTCAGTGATTGAGTCCATCACCAGCAAACCAAGGGCTCCGCTCTGCGAGAGGAACCCTACTTCACCTCTCCCAGGGAAAAATAGCCTATCGTTTGGCGTTAGGGCAGTGTTCAACCCCGTATATGGAAAAAGAACGCCAACTGTATTCGGCCCTATGACCCTAGTTTCAGTACCTCGTATCAGATCGCGAATCATCTGTTCCAGGTTTTTCCCCTCATCACCAGTCTCTGAGAAGCCACCAGCCACTATTATCACGAAGTGAACTTTCTTTCTTACAGATTGTTCCAGGGCCACAACGGCCTGCTTGGCTGGAAGGGTGATTACTGCAAGATCCACCTCTGACGGGATTTCCTCCACGGAGGGGTAGCACTTGAGCCTCATAATTTCCGTGCTGGAAGGGTTTACAGGATATATTCTTCCACTGTACCCCTGTAATACAAGGTTTTCCAGAACGGCATGACCTATCTTTCGAGGATCCGACGAAGCACCTATAATCGAGACGCTCCGAGCATTGAAAAGTTGTTCAAGCAAGTATCTTCATCGGCGGAAGACGGAAAACCCTATTAATTTGTGACCTCATACATTCAGGGAGCCTAAACCAGAGGCATAAACGTTATATTTTGCAGTTGCACGTTATATGGCTAATCGCAGGAAGGGAGTATTCGGCAAATACTTCTTTTGCCAAATCGTCATTAAATATGGTAATGTTGAAGACCAAGAATTCAGCAGAGATCTCAAAAATGCCAGTGGAAGAACTAGTTTCCCATCTAGGTACAGATCTGAAGAATGGACTATCCTCTTCTGAAGCTGCGGACAGATTGCTTGATCATGGCCTTAATGTCATTGCAGAGCCCCCAAAATATGGCTTGGCTTCGATTATTCTCAAAGAAATCAGGGAACCAATGATAGTTCTCCTGATAATAGTCGGTGCTATTTACTCACTACTTGGGGAACCAGGAGATTCCATAGTTATCATAGTTGTGGTGGTCCTCGTAGTCCTGGTTGAATCGTACAACGTATTCAAAGCCAGGCGATCGATGAATGCTCTAAGGCAGTTATCTGCAACATCCACCACCCTGGTAAGGGACGGCAAGGCCATGAGAACAAGTGCAGTTAATCTTGTGACGGGCGATATTGTCATCATTGCCCCCGGAGATCGTATTCCTGCGGACGGCCGTTTGATAGAATCATACAACCTCAAGATTGATGAATCATCGCTTACAGGGGAATCCATGCCGGTTTCCAAGGATGCTGATCAAATTCCGGCCAGCAACAACCTAGCCGAACTCTCTAACATGGCATTTGGCGGCACCATGGCAGTACAGGGAACAGCAAGAATGCTCGTAACATCAACGGGGAAGGATACCGAGATAGGGCGGATCTCAACGCTCGTCGCAGAAGAGGAGGAACCGGTAACTCCACTGGAAGAGTCCATGAAGAGACTTGCTGAAGTTCTTGCGTCCCTGGCCATATTCCTTAGTTTTTGCGTCCCTCTCATAGGCTATTTTCAAGGCCAGTCACTGGACACGATGATCCTGACAGGCCTGTCGATGGCTTTTGCCACGGTTCCTGAGGAACTTCCTGTTCTTGTTTCTATGACCCTGGCCGTTGGAGCCTACTTCCTATCAAAGCAGAACGCAGTCGTGAAGAATCTCCGGGCAGCTGAAACCCTGGGCCGGGTGACGGTCATTGCGACGGACAAGACCGGTACCATAACGGAGGGAAAGATGTCCATTGGACATATTGTCTCAGGAACCGTTATGAGGGACTCCTCTTCTGCGGAAAACGCAGATCTTGCAAGGATTGGCATATTGGCCACTGGAACCATGATGCTGGAGGCTACAGGGGTTAACTCCTACAAGGATCCAATGGAGGTTGCAATTTATGAGTACTCCAAAACACTCGGAGTGAAGCTTGAGGAGTTGAAAGTTTCCTACCTGCCCGTAGACGAATTCCAGTTCGACAACAAGATCAAACTCACATCTTTCCTCTATCGCACGCAGGAAGGAGGAATGAAGCTATTTGTCAGCGGGGCTCCAGAAGTCGTGCTTTCAAGATCAAAATACCTTGGGGGAGAAGGTGACCCACAGCCAATCAACTATTCAGTGGCTGCATCAGTAAACAAAGTACTGGATGATTTATCTTCCTCGGGCGAACGTGTAATTGCCATAGCTTCAAGATCTGTTAAGGAAATAACCAGCGACAGAAATCTCCTTGAAAGGGATCTCACCTACCATGGAATGATAAGTTTTGCGGATCCTCCAAGGAAAGAGGCTAAAAAGGCAATTGAAGAATGCCAGGATGCCGGGATTCGAGTGATTATGCTCACAGGGGATCACCCAAAGACAGCCCGAGCAATTGCATCTCAGGTAGGAATGAACGGCGTTTCAAGCGTTATTACCGGTCAGGAGATGGCAACCATGGATGACGAGAAACTATCACTCTCCATCAAAACCTCCACCGTGTTCGCTAGGATTACTTCTGAAGACAAGTTCAGGATTGTTCAACTCTTGAGGAAGAGGGGGGAAGTAGTGGCGGTAACAGGGGACGGAGTCAATGATGCACCCGCTCTGAGGACTGCGGAGATCGGGGTTGCGATGGGCAAGAGGGGGACAGAAGCCGCAAGAGAAGCCTCCGACATGATACTACTCGATGACGACTTCTCAACTATCGTGGATGCAGTGCATGAAGGCAGGAAGATTATGTTCACCCTCAGGAAGGGTATTACATATGAAATAAGCATTAAAATAGCGCTTGTACTCATACTTCTTATCCCCATACTCCTGGTAGTTCCGTTTCCATTCTCACCAATACAGATCATAATAGCAGAACTCCTGATGGATGTGGTCGCCATCGGAGCATATCTTGCTGAAATGGAAGAACCAGGGTTAATGAAACAGCCTCCCAGGAGAAATAACAGGAGTTTCATCGACAGACCTGTTGCGTTGAACCTCGCCTTTTCTGCACTTGCTGTAACGGTGGCTGTGGCGGGGATATACCTGTATGTCCTGTACTCTTCTGGCTCACTGGTCAGGGCTCAGACTGCTGCTTTTGCGGCTTGGCTTCTTGCGCAGTTATTCCTTGCCTACAATCTCAGGACGGAGAAGGAGCCTATCTTCCTGAAGGGCTTTTTCTCAAACAGGGTGATCAACGTCTGGGCTCTTATGGTGATCCTGATGATGGTGGCACTAACTGCTTTCCCGGATTTGCAGGTAATCATGCATACATACTACCTCACGGCGTCGGATTGGATCCTGATAATCCTTGGCACTGCTGCGTCTGGGTTTTGGCTTGAAGCATACAAACTGGTCAATCATTTCTTGGCTGGAAAACCACATAAAACAAGCGTTTAGAAGGCATCATGACGCAATCTCTCCCTTACAGAGCAGGTCTACCCATGATGTCATTCTGAGCTTTTTTCAGAAGAGACTCAACCTCTTCATTTGAGGTTTGTGTGAAATCCTCGTAGTATCCGCCTACGGCATACAGTACTGGAACACGTTGTGCACAAACAACGTCATCAGCCATTTCAGCGACTTCCTCAATGACGGACTCCTGGGCCACTGGAACTGCAACCACGATTTTCCTTTGGGAAATAGACTTGAGCCACATCACAGCAGCTTTTACCGTTGCTCCAGTTGCGATTCCATCATCCACAACGATTGCAGTTGCCTCTGAATCCTTCCGTATTTCCTTGTCGCCTCGAAACCTTCTCTGCAGTAGCAAAATTTCATTTATCCTCTTCCTGATCAGAGGTTGCAACGCTTCTTCTCTGTAGCCAAGTGAACTCATCAGGTCCAGGTTGAGGTAGATAAATGGAGGTTGCCCTTCAGTCACCGCCCCAAGGGCGAGTTCATCTTCGCCCGGAGCACCTATTTTCTTAACTATGATTATGTCAAGAGGCTTATTTAGGGCCATGGCAACCTCAAAAGCCACAGGCACACCTCCACGCGGGAGCCCATAAATGATGCATTTTTCACTAGAGTATGCTAGCAGTAGGCTTGCGAGTTTTTTTCCGGCATCAACTCTATTCTTGAACATTCATTATCATTTCGAGGTTCAATACTTACTTTGCTCCGAATTTCACAAGATGCAGCAACACTATGCAAGCTTATGGATAAATGCAAGAGCATATGTTACAGTCTAGCGCGATGTGGCGGGCATGACTGAAAGATTGGGTTCCCCTGTTAAATAACTTCTTCGACTAAATAGAATGAGGGAGATGACAGAAGAAGAAATCGCTAAGTTCGAGGATGAGGCAGAAAGACTCCTTAAGCCCTTTGGAAGCATGATGCCAGTTTCGCGCACGAGGATCCTTAATGATAGGATATGTGAAATCCTCCTTGAAAATTGCAGGAAGCACGAGAGCGTCATATACGAATCTAAGGACAGGGCATATTCTGTGTCCTTCAGGTTTGTGGAAGCAAAGATAGATGGGAAACTTGCTGTATACACTGAGTTGCCCGAAGATGTGAACGCATCCAACGCCATAACAGCCTCATTCATGGTAGATGGTTTTCACAGGAAGGAACGGACGGAGGTACAGCTCTCGAAGGGAGAGATGCTGCTCAACATTGATCGGGATCAGCGGATCCTCGTGGACTTCCAAAGGGCAGTTCTCAGGAAAGGAATTGTCGACTAGAGCCATGCTCCGAATTAGATGGGCTCGACCGGATTTGAACCGGTGACCACCGCCTTGTAAGGGCGGTATCATAACCACTAGACTACGAGCCCAGTTTCTGGTGATAGCCGATATATTTATTAACATTGCCGGAGCAGGGTTTGGTTAAGTGGCGGATAACCCATTTAGCATAGCCTTATTCACTTAAAGTTCCCTGCTGGGTCCCTGATGGTAGCATTATGGTCACAGGCAACTTGAGTTGATCAAAATTGGAGTGCATCCTGAAGTAGCCGAATGAAAACCTAATCAATCCAGAAGAGAGTAATTGGTATATCATTACGTATGGTTAGAACCGCCTCAAGGCGGAATCAATGAAGATCAGCAGTCCTCAGGTCTTGGTCTGGTATACCGTATAAAATGAAAACCGCTCAACCAAATCATAGTATGCAGGAGAAAAAGTAACGTAATACTTGCCATCCACAGTGGAATTCACCATATAGTTCGGAACCACAATATACGTCACCTGGTATTTTGTTATATTTTCAATTGAAGAATTGCTGCCCGACATCAGTATAATTCCAGCTCCCGCGTTTCTTAATTCCATCTCCTTGGTCCCAACGAAATAGCCACTGTATATGATCACTCGTGCTCCTGAGAGCGCTGAGATATATTCACCAATGCTTGGTGCAACAACAACCTTGCCTGCAGTATTCTCTTCACTCCAGTGAATCAATCCTGGGTCATACTGGAATGAACCAGTCGAATAGTAATAGACAGACTGTTGCTCATTCAAGTACTGTATAGGCAGGAGGAGGAATAGGATAACAATGAGGATAGTAATGAACTTCCATTTGCCATGAGCGTCATTTCCTGGTTTGGCCGGTGTGATAGTCTCATTCCTGTCGAGTTGATACATTGCTCTGAGAAGAACGATCATTATCAGAAATATTGCATAAAGCGCGACCCTTGCAACAACCGTTTCATCAAACGGCAGAAATGCGATGCCAGCGAAGGTGCCGAGAAAACTCAGGGTAAAGGGGTCCGCCAATAACTTCACCTGCTTTCTGAAATATCCTCTGGCAACAAAGATTGCTATGAAAACAAGAGGAATCGAAAATGGCACCTCTGCAAGAACAATAGGGAAAATGTTGTTGATTGGCACGATAGGTCCAGTTGCCGCACCCTGTGTAAGAAACAAGGCACTTAGGACAAATGATAATCTGGGCAGCCACCAGATAAGTCCTGCTGCTATTGCGATTGAGATTATCACGAACATCCTGTAAAAAACCTGCATCTTTCTCTTGTATAGGTCATAGAGCGCAATGACAAGCAAAAGCCAGACCATAAGAAAATAGGTCAGATCGTGGGAGAACGCTACGAGAATGGCCAATATAGATGAAACTAAGACCCAACGCATCCCAGCAGGGTTTCTTTCATCAAGCTGGAATAGCATTATCACCAGAAGAAACTGGGCAAAAATGTATGGATATCCTCCCCATGTAAGGGTATATAAGTCTATGCTGAAAAGAGACACAATGATTGCCGTGACGAAGTTCCTAGTGTTTTCCCCGTCTTTTCTAACCTTGTAGTAAATGTAAGCAGAGCAGATGGAACTGAAGGTTGCGGCCATGAGAAAAAGGGTATTCACATAGAATGTGGATCCCAAAGGGCCAAATGCGCTAGCGATCTTCCCAAGATAGTAAGCAAGGAGAAAAAGAAGAGGAGGGTAGATATAGTTGCTACCCGGCATGTAAAGAGAATTCGTGGATGGAATATTTCCGCCATTAAGTGAAATCTCCCTTGCGAAAGTGGCATACTGTGCAACATCCCCTGTCGGTATGTGACCTGGGAAAAAGATCACAATTCTGACCAATATTGATACGGCGAATACAAAGGATATTTCGTAAAATCTCTTCAAGCAGACCACGATGAAAGATAGAGGTTGGCAAGTTTATCTGCTATGTTATCCCAGTCGTAATCTGAGGTGAAATCATATGCATTCTTGCTCATGGCCCTCCATCCATCCTCATCCTTGTAAAGCCCTCTTATGCGATTTATCATGTCAGAAAAATCTGAGGATATTATGCCGTTATAACCGTCCCTTACCACCTCATTGGCGGCATAGTTAAACGAACTGTCAACGGTGAGGACAGGAACAGATGCTGCCATAGCTTCCAAGGATGCTATTGAGAAACCCTCCCTGTAACTAGGCATCACGAAAAGCCACGAGTGCTTCACTTCCTCCAGAAGACGGCTCTTTTCCACGTGACCAAGTATCTTGATATTCTTGTTTCCGTTCACCATTGACTTCAGATATTTCAACTGGCTTCCAGAACCTATAATCTGGAGCTGAAGATCGGTTTCCTTCTTGAAAACCTCGATCATTTTGTCGAGTCTTTTATGCGGCTCGAGCCTTCCAACATAAACGATTTTGCCCCATTCCTTCTCGTAAGAATTCTGGAACTCCTTCCGGTTCACTCCATTCTGTATCACTACTGAGTTGTTTACGGAATAAATGCTGTTGAGTAGGCTTGATATGGTGGAGGATACCGTTATGTGGTTCTTGAATTCCTTCGAAACCTTCTCTTCCCAAGATGCCGCAACTTTCCACGGAAAGCCTTTTTCTGTGTAAAATTGCCTCAACACTTCATGCCATGTAAAAAAAGCGGTTTTTCTGTCCTTCAATTCACGTATTCCCTTTATGGCATGAATGAGAGGGAATTCGTCAAAGTTGAAAATATCAAAATCATGCTTATGCTCCCGTACATATTTTTTGACGCTCGAAGAAAAGTGGTTAACCCCTAGCAGCCTTCGTGAATTTTGCTTGAAATACTTGTTTTCACTGAGGTTAGTTATGTATTCAATGTCCAGATCACCGACTTCGTTCTTTCCAGGGAAGGGGTTGGTTGCTATTGTGACCTTGAAACCTCGCTTACTCAACCTGCTGAGTATTTCATACGCCCTCTTTTCCGCCCCTCCCTCGTGTGGGAAGAAAGCCTCGTTGACTGAGAGCACCCTAGGCAAATCCATTAACTTGCACCGAAGTCCGATCGAGATTATAACTTCGATGGATATAATGATATATGAACCCTTATTAATAGGTAGCCATGAATCTTAATAAGGGATAACGCAGTAGAGCATCTTAAAATCTAGAACCGGACTGTTTCTACCGAGTCTCAAGATTTTTCCAGGCATTACTGACAACAAATCCCGAGCGGCAGATATATAAGCGCGTGGGGTAGCTTATAAGAATAGGATGAGCCAATACCAAACCCTACGGGACTCAAATTTAGGCTAACTTATTAAACAAGCGAGGATATGATCCAGAAATGAAGCCTACATGGGACCAGTACTTCATGAGAATGGCTTTTCTAGCAGCTTCAAGATCAAATTGCATCAGGAGGAAGGTCGGTGCAGTGATAGTCAAAGACAGGAATGTCATTGCCACAGGCTACAACGGTCCCCCATCCGGGATGGCCAACTGTGACCAGGTGGGGTGCGTCAGAATTGACTTGGATATCCCATCAGGAGAGAGGCATGAGCTTTGCCGGGGACTTCACGCCGAGCAGAACGCAATCATCCAGGCTGCGGTACATGGATCCTCAATTGCAGGTGCCGTGATATATTCGACCACCTATCCTTGCGTAGTATGCTCTAAGATGCTCATAAATGCACAGATAAAAGAAATCATTTACAACGATGGTTATCCAGACGATCTTGCAGAACTCATGCTGGTTGAAAGCCGAATGCCGGTACGTAAAGTATCGCTTCCGCTGGAGGATATAAAGAACATACTTGGTGAATATGCCTGGAACCAAGTTGGCGAGGACTGAAATCAAGTATTTGTCAAAAACAGACTACATGCTAAGTTTCACATCGTATATCCATACCATGTGCGAAGAAAGATATAAATTATCCACGACTATACCAAGAAGTTTTATATGGCTTCAGAGCACGAATATTCCAAGGTCGAGTCTGACATTCTTATCATAGGAGCAGGCGGGGCAGGACTTAGGGCGGCAATAGAGGCCAGCGAAAACAACAAGTCAGTTGTCATAGTATCCAAGTCAATACTTGGAAAGGCTCATACGGTTATGGCAGAGGGCGGTATCGCGGCCTCTCTGGGGAACGTTGACAAGGAAGACAACTGGAAAGTCCACTTCGCTGACACGTACATCGAGGGCGTCTATATCAACAACTGGAAAATGGTAGAGATTTTCGCCAAGGAGGCCCCCGACAGGATATATGAACTTGAACGGTATGGTGCACTCTTTGACAGAACCCCCGATGGGAGGATTCTGCAAAGGGCCTTTGGAGCACATACTTACAGGCGTCTTTGCCATGTGGGAGACAGGACAGGACTGGAACTTATCAGGACACTGGAAGATAAGGTGCTTCACACGAATGCCAGGATACTGGATGAAATGGTCATCACTAAAATTGTTGTAGAAGGCGGCAAAGTGAAGGGTGCCATAGGGTTCAGCATGAGAGAGGGAAGATTTTATGTGTTCCAGTGCAAGGCACTTATTATCGCTTCTGGCGGGAGCGGTAGAGTATTCAAGGTTACATCAAACTCATGGGAGTCGACCGGGGATGGCCTGGCAATAGCATTTAGAGCTGGCGCGGAGCTCAAGGACATGGAAATGGTTCAGTTTCACCCCACCGGCATGGTTTGGCCACCTTCAGTTCGGGGCCTACTGGTTACGGAGGGTGTCAGGGGAGAAGGAGGTATACTGGTAAACAAGGAAGGAGAGAGATTCATGCTCAGATACTCTCCCAAGAAAAAGGAACTGGATGCCAGAGATGTCGTGGCAAGGTGCATTTACAGGGAGATAACCGAGGGCAGAGGCACTGAGCATGGCGCAGTTTACCTGGACATAACCCATAAAGGATTCAAGTTCATCTACGACAAGCTTCCTTCAATGTACAATCAGTTCAAGGATTTTGCTGGAGTCGACATATCAAAGGAACGCATGGAGGTGGCCCCTACCACCCATTACCACATGGGGGGGATAAAGGTCGATCCTGAGGAGGAAAGCACAAACGTCCCAGGACTATTTGCTGCTGGCGAGGCTGCATCTGGCCTGCATGGTGCGAACAGGCTAGGTGGAAACTCCCTTGCCGACCTGCTTGTATTTGGAAGGAGAGCAGGCATCGGAGCAAGCCACTATGCCGATGGCGTTAAGTTTTCTCCGATCTCAGAGGACGAAGTCCAGAAGGAGATAGAGAGAGTTGAACAATTCACCAAGAGGAAGAACCCAATTAACCCATATGAACTAATTGAGGAACTAAGACAGAATATGTCCAGCAAAGTGGGAATTATCAGGAATGAGAAAGATCTCACCGATGCTCTGTCAGTTATACGCCAGATCAAGGGAAAACTCGATAGGATAGGTGTCGCGGGTGGAGTTAGATTTAACCCTGGACTAATAGCATGCCTGGAGTTAGAGAACATGGTACAAAATGCGGAACTTATGGTTTGGGCAGCAATCGAGAGAAAGGAGAGCAGAGGAGCACACACAAGAAGCGATTATCCTGGAACCAAGGATGAGTTCCTAAAGAACATAGTGTTCAAGCTTGAAAACGGCCAGGCCAAGATGACCATGGAACCTGTTCTTAAACCACCAAAAGAATTGGAGGAAATACTTTCGGAGGGTGAAAAGACCAATGCGTGAAGTCGTTCTAAAAATCAAGAGATCAGAACCATCTGTAAGTTCAGTAACAAGGTTCGATGAGTTCAAAGTGCCGGTAGAAGAAGGCATGGTAGTCCTGGATGCAGTTCATTACGTGGAGCAACACATGGACCCCACGCTTGGAGTAAGATGGAATTGCAAAGCGGCACGATGCGGGTCGTGCGCTGCCGAAATCAATGGAAAGCCAAAGCTGATGTGCAAGACCAGGGTGGACAGCATTGGTGAGAAGATCACAATTGAACCGATGCACGCTTTCCCTGTTGTCAAGGATCTGGTGACGGATGTGTCCCACAATTTCGAGATAGCCAAGAAGATCCCTGCATTCACACCAAAAAAGGATGCACCTTCTCCACTAATCATGCAGCAGACTGACATCATGAGGAGCAAGGAATTCAGAACTTGCATAGAGTGCTTTTTGTGCCAGGATGTGTGCCATGTCATCAGGGAGCACCACTCTGACTATGTTGGACCAAAACACGTTGTGAAAATTGCATCTCTTGATATGCATCCTATTGACGGAATTGACAGGTCAAATTTCCTTCACTCAGGAGGTGGCTTGGGCTTCTGTGATATCACGAAGTGCTGCCAGGAGATATGCCCAGAGGGAATAAGGATCACAGACGACGCAATCATACCCGAGAAGGAAAGGGTCGTAGACCAGGTATTCGATCCCATTGGCAGGCTGGTTCACAGGATCAGGGGAAGCAGGTGGCAATAAATGTATAAAACAGAGAGAAAACAGGGATGGTTTCCGGAATTCACTGAACTAAATTGGAGATTCTGGAGTTTTGTTCTCCTACTTGTAATGTCTTTGGGAGCCCTTACATGGTTTCCAGTTATCGGCACATTTGAGGGTTATACCGATCCATTCTATTCACCTACCCTGCTGGTAATACCGCTCATTGCTGCATTCAGGCTCAGCTGTTATGCATACAGGAAGGACTACTACAGGCACGTCTTCAAGCACCCTCAGGCGTGCGCAGCGGGTATAAGGGAAGGAAAGAATGGGGAGAGCCGCGGATACAGTGGAGAGAAAGGGTTCTTCGCCCTTAACAACTATCACAGGTATTTCCTTTATGTTGGGTTGGCGATACTGCCGTTCTTCTACTATGACTTTGCCGTTTCCATGTTCTATCAGCCAGGTTATTTTATCTTCAGGCTCGGCAGCATTCTGCTCATAGTAAATGCACTGTTGCTCACGCTGTGGACAATTTCTTGCCACGCTTTCAGGCACATATTCGTAAGGGGGCAACTGGACTGTTTCAGCTGCTCTCTCGGGGGGAAAACCATGAAGAAACTCTATGATGGCCAGTCATTCCTGAACAGGCATCACGAAGAGTTTGCATTCATCAGCCTGATAATTGTTGTAGGAGTGGATTTGTATATAAGGGCGTTGATCGCAGGTCTTCCAGTTGACTTCACCTTCCTGAAGTTGGCAATTTGAGGTGTAACAAATGAGCGAAAATGCAACAAGATATAGGTATCCCCTTTTCTTCGTGGGTTCATTCCTCATGCTCATCATGGCTTTCTTCCTTCACTTTGGTGTTGAAGTGCCGGAACTCTACGTTGAAACAGTTGTGTTGATAGGATTTGTGCTTTTTGTCCTTTCAATGGTTGTAGGTCTGGGATCAAAGGAGTAGGGTCTTACTTACTCCTGCGCCTCCACATATTTTTATAATTCTTTGATTTTTGCAGGATTGCGTTACAATAGGTATTTCTTGGTGGGAAGAATCCTCATTCACCAGATATGGACTGAAGAGGCCCCATTTCTGGAAAGAACGTGATCTGGATATTGGTCGGGAAGATGAGACCTGAGTAAATGGAATACAAGTGGATAGTACTTAGCAATACAACCCTTGGAGTCCTGATGTCATCACTGGATACTAATATAGTCCTCATAGCTCTCCCTACCATTGGACATAGCCTTCCAGGAATGAACGCATTTAACGTTCTGTGGGTCATTCTTGGATATCAGCTCATAATCGCAACAGTTCTAGTAAATTTTGGTCGGCTCTCGGATCTCTTCGGAAGAGTGAAACTATATAATATCGGCTTTGCGGTTTTCACAATAGGATCTGCCCTTTGCAGTATTTCGCAGACAGCGGATCAGTTAATCGGTTTCAGACTTATACAGGCAACTGGCGCTGCATTCCTGTTCTCAAACAGCGCGGCAATAATCACGGACGCCTTTCCGCCAAACGAAAGAGGCAAAGCACTTGGGATCAATCAGGTTGCCATTGTCGTAGGTTCGGTGGCAGGGCTAGTAGTTGGTGGGGTCCTTACAACAACGGTCAGCTGGCAGTCAATATTCTGGGTAAACATCCCAATAGGCATATTTGCAACCGTGTGGGCACATCTACGGCTGAAGGAATTGTCTCACCTTCCAACAGAGCATAAGATAGACATCGCTGGAAACTGTTTCTTTGCTATTGGCCTGCTTCTGCTTCTTCTTGGGATCACCCTAAACGCTGTATCTGGGTTGAGTGACCCAATCACTGCAGTCATGATCATCTTCTCATTACTGAGCTTCGGGCTTTTCCTTTACGTTGAAAGGAGAGTAAAAAACCCGATGTTTGATCTCTCACTGTTTCGCAGCCGAATATTCAACGCGGGAAACGAGACAATATTCCTGAATGCCCTGTCGAGAGGCTCGTTTGTACTTGTTATGGTCTTTTACTTGCAGGGACCCCTGATGCGGTTATCGCCGCTAGAAGCCGGTCTATTCCTCATCCCGATGTCAGTCTCACTCTCCATAACTGGACCAATAAGTGGATCATTATCTGACAGATATGGTTACAGGCCATTTGTCATCATTGGCCTTGCTCTCTCTGCGCTAGGGTTCCTGATGATGGCGGGCATAGGAGGAACAGTGACCAGTTTACAGGTTCTATTCCCTCTGATCTTGATAGGGAGTGGAATGGGGGTTTTTGCGTCTCCCAACAGGTCGTCAATCATGAATTCTGTCCCTGCAGAGCGCAGAGGAGTAGCATCAGGGATAAGCACCACTCTTGTAAATGCTGGAAACACGATGAGCATCGGTCTCGCTTTTTTGTTCATGAGCACTGCCACCCCGAGATCCACCCTTGATCTAATCTTTTCAGGAACGTCGAATGGCATCGGAAGTTTTTCCTATACAGATTTCCTGACTTCCGTTCATCTTGTGTTCTACATTTCAGCGATGATGCTCTTGGTATCAATTCTTATCTACGTGGTAGGTTTCAGAAAGGGGGAGAAAGAGGGTGCCAGCTTAATATCTCATAAGATTGGAACTTCCCAACTCAGGGATAACAGTTGAACCAGCATACAATGTCAGCGTGCGTTGTCCAGGGACATTCGCGGGGCCATGCAAATTGGAATTTAGATATTGAACAACCTCCCCGAGGTTATAGCAAAAATTAGTTAGCATTCCAAGATGGGCAGTGCTGGCAATGATGAGGCTAAACGATTATATATGTGTGTGTTATAATTGGTTGACAACTACTGGTTGTCAACAGGTGATAATATGACACACAGGAGAAATTACGACGATGACTGGGACGACGACTTCTTTGAAGACTTCTTTGAAGGGTTCAACTTTGACTTCAAGAAGTTCAACGAGAGAATGATGAAGATCTTTGAAAACATGAAGAAGAATATGGGAGAAATGCAAAACGAGCCCTATGTCTACGGATTCAGCTTCAAAGTCGGGCCTGACGGAAAACCTCACTTTCAGGAGTTTGGAAATATTCCGGAAAGGGAAAGGGGTAGGCTCGGTCCATCCGTGGATCTCGAGCAAGGCGTTAGGGAGCCGATGACTGACATATCTGAAGACAAGGAAAAGATCTATGTCACTGTGGAACTTCCCGGTATATCCAAGGAAAACATCGACCTTAAGGTTACAGAGGACAAGGTCATAGTAAGTGTCAAGGAAGGAAACAGAAGCTATTTCAAGACCATGAACCTTGAATCGCCAATTATCGTGGATGCAACCGTGGCAAAGTTCACGAACGGAATACTCGACTTGGTTCTTCAGAAGCAGAAGAAGGAGGAGCAGGGCGGGAAGAAAATCCGCATCGAGTAAATACAACCTTAGCAGTGAAAACATGGATTACGGGGACGACTACATAGAGTATTTCATAGCGGCTCTTGAGAATGAAACAAGACGACAAATTCTCAGGAGCCTTATTTCAGATAGATCGTATGCTCTGGAAATCAGCAGGAGTATCGGCGTTTCTCAGCAAGCGATTAACAAGCATCTCGCTGTACTTGAAGATGCAAAGTTGATCATCTCGCAAGGGTTGCTGCCATCAACCTCTGGGGCAGCGAGGAAAGTGTACAGGCCTACTGGATTCTCTACTCTTGTAGTTGATTACTCCAAGAATTTCTTTGACATAAAGAGGTATCCTCTTGAATTCAGCGAGAGCCCAGAGGATACTACAATTCCAGGAAACGTTGAATCAATGATGAAGCGACTGAGAGAAGTGGATCAGAACATCAGTCACCTCATGGATGAGCGAGAACGGATGCTAAGAGAGAAAGACTCTCTGATCTACAACCTCAAGTTAATGATTGGCAGGATAGCGCCGGATTCAACAAGCAGGCGCATACTCGAGACATATCTTGAGACCCTTGATCCGGAAGCAACCTCAACTAAATTGTCTTTGCCAGTAGAGCTCGTTAACCTGATCGTGGAAAGGTTTCTAGAGTCAAGCAACTTCTGACCCATCTTTCTGAGACAAGCAATCAGCTAATAACGGCCATAGAAATATACTGAAAGATGAAATTCCTCGCTTACTTCGGACATCTTAACATAGACATTGTGCTGAAGACTAAAAAGATAAATTTCCTCGGGTCCTCGAGCATCGACAGCGTGAATGACGTATTTGGGGGAACTGCTGGGAATTTTGCAATCGTGGCTTCAAGACTTGGAGTACCATTTGACTTATTTAGTTCCGTTTCAAGAGAAACTCATTCAGGCTACCTGCAGTACCTGTCCAACTGCGGAATCAATATAGAGCATATCACGATTTCAGAAGGAACACGAGGCCCAGTATGTTACATCGTGTCTGATGGGGTAAATCAGCAGTATTTCATGCACCAGGGGCCTATGGAAAATTGGGATCCAAACAAAAACGGCTCATTTATGGGCGATTACAGATACGTACATTTTTCAACAGGTCCGCTGGAGAATTTTGTCAAATTGAAGACAGGCAAGGACACTACAATTACTCTTGATCCCGGGCAGGAAGTAAGTTTCAGGTATCAACCTGATCTGTTGAAAGAGGCTATTGAGCGCTCAGGAATACTTATTGTGAATTCTCATGAATCTGAGGTGGTAATGAAATTGCTTGGTATATCCCGTGAATCATTCTGGAATTTGCGTAAGACCATCATAGTAACCTCAGGCTCAAATGGTGTCGACTACTCTTACATGGGAAAAAGATATCACCAGGATTCAGTCAAGGCGATCAAGCCCCTCGATTCCATTGGGGCCGGGGATGCTTTTAGGGCGGGATTTTACTTCGGCCTCTGGAATAACAAGAACTTCCATGAATCCATATTTTTAGGACAGGTTGCAGCGTCAAGAGCGGTCGAGACTGGGATAACAAACTTCGATTTGACTTCTGATGTATTGCTCAACAAGCTTCCTGAAGCACCTGAATTTGTGGATCGTTAGCAAAGTCTAGTATTCCATTTCCCACGGTAAGGGCATGTTAAGTTCACTAACCTTTCCAGTGGGACAATGCAAGCATATAGTGGTTCGCCAAAATCAAAAATTCACTCATTGTGGGACATCTATGTCGACCGTTGGGATTGATTTATTTCGAAAATCGAAGTATTAAATGTCTAAACCGTGACTTTACACCTGCCTTCCTCCAGATTTCCATGAAACCCTTTAATCAAGCCAATTTTTCGCTTAATCAAATGTGGGTGCACGAATAATTCCATTAATCACATTATCAGAGATTCTGTATTTATAGGATACATACAGTGGTTATGGGTGAAAATATTTATTAGTGTGGGTGCACTATAACTATAAATGGCATACTTTGCTTACAAGCGCTCTGGAAAGAACAGGTACCTTGTAATACGGTGGAAGAAACGCATTAATGGTGTACCGACAATAGTCAAGGAGGTAAGTGTGGGTACAGCGGATGATCTTGCCAAAACCATTGCAAACGATCTCGATGAGATCGAGATCACAGCATACAGCGGTGGATCAACCCTATGTGTCTTAAGGATGGAACATGAGGTTGGAATAAGATCCATCGTCAATAATATCATCAGCCACCATGACACGGGCATGTCCCCCGGTGATTATTTCCTCCTCTTCATCATGAATCGGCTGTCGGATCCGGAATCGAAGAGCGGAATCGAGAGGTGGATGCAGAGGGATTATGCATCCACCCTATACCCGAAGAAAGGATCACAGGATTTCTGGAACTTCATGGATCGCATAACTGATGATCTCATGGACAGGATCATGAAAGCGGTGAGGGAAAAGATCCTGACAATGGGATATGATTTCTCCAGGATATTTGTGGATGCATCAAACATGTACACATTCATGGAGGAGAATGACATGGCAAGGAAGGGACATAACAAGGCGCATCGCTATGACCTGAATCAGATATCATACTACATCGCCTCGAACTATGATTACATTCCCCTATTCTGGAATTCATATGCTGGGAATATACATGATTCAAAGACTTTTCCTGAAATGATAAAGCAGGTTCCACAGGATTCGGTGATAATATTCGACAGAGGATACAATTCCAGAGAGAATGTGGAACTTCTCCATGGAAGGAAATACATCGGATCTCTTGTCATGTCGGATCACAGTGATCTTGCCGATCTCATTACGGATAACGATTCTGTTACAGAAACGGAGAAGTTTGTATATGGAAGAAAACACAGGATAATCGTGTACCACAGATCTGAACTGCAGAGAAAGAGGATCATGTCATTCATGAAGGTCTTGAAGAGAGTTTACAGGAAAGCAGAGAAGATCATGGATTCCGGTGATTCCGATGCCATGGATAGGGCAAGAATGTATCTGGAATCCCATAACCTCAATGAAACCATTCTCTTACCTGATCTCACAATAGATCATGAAAGGATGAGGGAAAGAATGAAACTCCTGGGCATGAATGCACTCTTCACGGATATAATGGACATGAGGGCAGATGACATCATAGATCTGTACAGGAAGAGAAACAGGGTGGAGCACTGCTTCCGCACAATTAACACAATGGATATTGCCTTCCCGGTATACCACTGGACTCCACAGAAGATACGGGTGCACATGTTAATGTCAATGATTGCGTATCTCTTCCTGGCACTGATTTACAATGAGATGCACAGATCTGTGGATGAAATATCACTCCAATCCACAGCAGAAGCCATGAAAGACATAATGGTGGTTTATGCAGCAAGGGGAAAAACTGTGAGATCAAGACTGGACTTCAAGTCGGAAACGGGAAAGATAATGGGGAGGGTCATGAAACTCGATGATCTCGTAGCAGGGTAGTGCACCCACAAGTGTAAATTAAAAAAGAGCCTGAAAAACCTACTCCCGGATCAACAAAAATAAAATGGATGTAAAGTCACG
>JAKAFX010000097.1 GCA_021817735.1 Thermoplasmata archaeon
CATTATTCATCGATATATCCCCGTTAGCTAAGTGCGGATTCCTTCATAGGAAGAGCGTATTTATATATATCGAATAAGGGAATTTTAGGCCCAGATTCATGCACGCGCCTCAGGCAGCGCTTGTAGGGAACATCAATTTTTGCCATGAACAAGCCTACCTGTAGCAGCCGCACTTCTTGGTACTGGATTGCAACAATGGACCCTGTGAAAACGCTATGCCTCCTGGAACCTGAGGATACTCCTCCCGGTTGCTCCAAGGATCGCATCCACTTCTCCTTTCAATTCACTGAACTGCCTGAAATTCAGTTGCTGTTCACTGTCGCTCTTTGCCGAAGCTGGATCAGGGTGAACTTCAATCATGAGGCCCATTGCTCCAACCGCTGCTGCGGCAAGAGCCAGCGGTTTAACGTACCTCGCTTTACCAGCGGGATGGCTTGGATCAACAATGACAGGGAAATTCACCCTCTCCTTCAGCACAGGAACAGCAGATATGTCAAGCGTGAATCTTGTCGACTGCTCAAACGTTCTTATCCCCCTTTCCACCAGGATAATCATCTGGTTCCCTTCGTTGGATATGTATTTTGCAGAGTTTACAAATTCGTCAAGCGTGTTGCCGAAGCCTCTCTTGAGGAGAACTGGCTTGTCCATCCTGCCGACCCTCCTGAGCAGCTCGAAGTTTTGTGAATTCCTTGATCCTATCTGGATGATGTCAGCGTACTCAGCCACAAGGGCAAGGTGATCGATATCCATGGCCTCAGTCACGACCAGCATTCCTGTCTCATCTCTTGCCCTTGCCAGCAATTTAAGCCCAGCCTCGCCAAGTCCCTGGAATGAATCCGGAGAGGTCCTTGGCTTGAAGGCGCCCCCTCTGAGAACCGGGACCCCCAGGCTGCTGAGGAACGCAGCAGCGCTAACTATCTGCTCCTCACTCTCGACGGCACATGGGCCCGCGATATACGTGAAGCTGTCGGGAGTGGACTTCATTAAGTCATAAAATGTCCTGGCCTTCATTCAGGCATTCACCTTCCGCAGTGATTTCGGTGTTATCAAACCGTTGAGTATGGATTCTCCGATGAGGACCCCATCGAAGGATCCCAGCGGTAGATCTCGCATGGTCTCCGGGCCAATGCCGCTCTCGAGGATGCATGGGTAAGTTCTGGCAGCGTCCGGGATATACTTGCATCCCTTCTCCATCTTCAGTGAATTGAGGTCTCTTCTGTTATAGCCGATCAGGACGCTCTTGTCATTTATGACCCGATCAATTTTATCGAGGCTGGAAATCGAATGAAATTCTACGAGACTCTCCATTCCAAGACCAGAAATTGCCCCTGTCAGTTTGGTCAGAGTGTCCACTGGGAGGAAATCCGCAATGAGTAGAACTGCATCTGCTCCAGAGTTGTATCCGCTCTGTACCATATCTTCGGTGGACACAAAGTCCTTCATCAGTATTGGGACTGGTATTGCATTTACCCTGATGATATCTTCGTAACTTCCCCCAAAATAATCCGGTTCGGTCAATATGCTAATTGCATCAGTACCCAGTGATATGACTTTTTTCACGTAGTCCTCCACTTCCAAGCCTGAGTTGTTGATAAAACCGGAGGGGGACCTCCTCTTGAACTCGGAGATCACCGCCAGTTCACCCTGTTCTGATCGCTTTCTAATCGCATGTGTGAGGCTTATGGGTTTCCTTGATCTTCTGTCCTCTTTCTGAAGGACCCTGTTTTTGTTTTCACCGTATATCTTCTCTACCGTCTTCACTTCCTACAGCTCCATGAAATTCTGAATTATCCGCTCTCCATCATCTGTGTAAAAGCTTTCAGGGTGGAACTGGACTCCAAAATACCTTTCTTTCCTGTCGTGGAAAGCCATGATTTCCCCATCTCTCTCTGAAACTGCATCCACAGATATCCCTGGAAAGCTGTCAATGACCAGCGAATGGTACCGGACTGCCTTGAGTTTCCTAGGAACGCCGCTGAACAGCAGGTCCCCTGAATTATCAATGGTGTCTATCTCCCCGTGCATAAGAGACCTGGACAGTCTCACCTTTGACCCAAGGTAGAGACCTAGGGTCTGATGACCAAAACATATCCCCATGACCTTTTCATAGTTTCCCGCCTTCAGGAATTCAAGCACGGCTCCCCTATATTCTGGAATACTTGGATTACCCGGCCCTGGTGACAGTATTACCCTGTCATAGTAATCCACATTATCCAGTCGATCATTTTCGATAATGTCCACGTGGAATCCCAGTTTTCTCACTACTTGCACGATATTATAGACAAATGAGTCGTAGTTGTTTACCAGCAGGATTTTCATTGAGTGACCACCGTCACTGTCCCAAGCTTCGCGCTGATCTCCCTTTCCTCGCTTGACGGGTTAGAATCCTTGACGATGCCTGCACCCGCCTGAGCATAGATGCCAGTGTTGTCTGAGAAAACGCTTCTTATAAGGAGAGCTGCATCAATACCAGTCTTGCTCGCCAGTCCAATAGCTCCAGAGTATGGCCCCCTCGGGTGCACCTCGTACCTGTCAATCAGTTCAATTGCCTTCTTCTTGGGAGCACCACTAACAGTGCCCGCTGGGAATACACCTTTCATGAGGCCGTCCAGAGTCGTTCCTTCCTCCAGAGTTGACTCCACGCAACTCACCAGATGCTGCACTGTCCGGAACTTCTGGACCTCCATGCTGCTTGTTACCTTCACTGACCCTGGAACCGAGACTTTCCCGAGATCATTCCTGGCCAGGTCAACCAGCATCCGGTGTTCCAACAACTCCTTGGAATCGTT
>JAKAFX010000003.1 GCA_021817735.1 Thermoplasmata archaeon
GATAATGGGGAGGGTCATGAAACTCGATGATCTCGTAGCAGGGTAGTGCACCCACAAGTGTAAATTAAAAAAGAGCCTGAAAAACCTACTCCCGGATCAACAAAAATAAAATGGATGTAAAGTCACGTAAACATCATATTTATGGTATTGATATTGTCATCTAAGTCAAAATGAACAAGGCAGGAGAGAATATAGAAAGAATGGAGTTAATGCTGTTCTAAATAACCGAAAAAGAATCGCTGATTCCTCCCAAAAAAAAAGACTCTTTCCTGATGATGAACCATTTTGATTTGTGCTATGAGTGACAACGGTCATTTCCATGAAGGGACCACTTTATTGAGTATATCAGATGCTTCGCATTCTAAACCCAATAGTGTTATTGCAGAAAGACCAGAGGGAACCGAACCCCTTAGAAATGTACAATCAAGACCAACTTTTGCGCCAAAACAAAATAAGGAGGTTCAATTCCCATTAATGCCTGTGTACGAATTTGAGGGCAGGATTCCCAGGATTTCTCCCGGGGCGTATGTTTTCCCGAATGCCACTGTGATAGGCGATGTTGAGATCGGAGACAAGTCTTGGATTGGACCAGGGGCAGTGCTCAGGGGAGATTACGGAGCCATAAGGATCGGCAACTTCACTGCCATTGAAGATAACTGTGTTATTCACGCAAGGCCAGGTGAAAGGACAGAGATCGGAGATCATGTAACCATTGGACATTCTTCCGTGATCCATACCGGTTCTATCGATGAATGGGCAGTCATAGGCATGAAGTCCGTAGTGTCTGATTTTGCCAAGGTTGGCAGGTGGGCAGCAGTAGGGGAAGGTGCGGTGGTGAAGAGCAAATCTGAGATCCCGGACAATGCGATTGCAGTTGGGATCCCTGCAAAGATCATAGGAAATGTGGATGAAAGATATAAGACGCTATGGACGGAATACAAGCTAAACTACAATACTTTCGCAGACAGATATAGAAAGCTGAAGCAGATCTGATGGTAATATCTATTTATCCAGAGAGAGGATCACAATATATGTCAGGAGATTACGAAATCATTGATGCAAGAGTCAGAAAGGTGCTCGACTCAAGAGGGAACCCAACGGTAGAAGCTGAGATTATCCTTCCATTTGCAATCGGAAGAACATCAGCGCCATCTGGCGCCAGCACTGGTGCCACTGAAGTCCCGCCATTCCCCAAGGAGGGCGTTGATGCATCTATAAAATTCTTTGAGTCCAATGTAAGGAAGAACTTAATAGGTTTTAATTCAGCAGATCAGAGAGGCTTTGACCAGCTTCTGTCAGAAATAGATGGTTCGTCCAACTTTTCCAACATGGGGGGGAACCTCTCCACTGCTCTTTCGCTATCGAATGCCAAAGCCGTATCAGGCGTACTCGGAATTCCACTCTACAGGTATGTCGGGGGATCTCTGAAAAATAAATTTCCTTTCCCAATTGGCAATGTCATTGGAGGGGGGAAGCATTCAAGGAATGGGACTACTATACAGGAATTCCTTGTATCTGCCCAAGGTAAGACGATGTTTGAATCAATTTATACAAACGCCCAGGTTCACAAGAGGATAGGGGCAAAACTGCAGGAAAAGCTCAAGGACCAGAGTGTTGGCGTGGGAGACGAAAGGGCTTGGACCGCAAGCATTACCGATGATGAGGCCATAGATGTGCTCAAGAGTGCAGTCAGGGAAGTGTCTTCTGAAAGAAAGGTCAAGATTATCTATGGGTGTGATTTTGCGGCCACATCATACTATAAAGACGGACATTACACATACAGAACAAAGAAACTCGATCAGGCAGGGCAGATTGATTTTGCGGCCAAACTTGTGAAGGAAGAAGGCTTCACCTTTATCGAAGACCCAATGGAAGAGACAGACTTTGAAGGATTCGCAGCCCTTACAAAGGAAATCGGTAAGAAAGCTATCGTTGTCGGAGACGACATTTATACAACAAATGCAAGCCGCATCAGGAAAGGGATAGAGATGTCAGCATCAAATGCCGTCCTCATAAAGGTGAACCAGATCGGTTCACTCTCTCTAACCCAGGATGCAGTCGATGTTACACATGAAGCGGGGTGGAAGACAGTGATCTCCCACAGGAGTGGTGAAACGGATGATGATTTTATTGCTCACCTGGCAATTGCATTTGGCTGCTTTATGATAAAAACGGGAACCATTGGGGGAGAGAGACTCGCCAAGCTCAATGAACTTGTAAGGATCCAGGAAGACTTTCAGTGAAATGAATGCTGGCTTTGATTGGGCTTGGCCTGGATGGAGTCAATACCATCACGCGGTCTGGGCTTGAGGAGATTAAAGTCTGCGATTCGATATATCTTGACACCTATACTTCTATCCTGCAGGAAGGAACAGCACAGCGGATCGAAGAAGCTACCGGAAGGAAGGTCATTCCGGCGGAGAGGGGTTTTCTCGAGGATCATGCTGGGGTCATTGATCTTGCGCGGCATTCAAGAATTTGCATCTTGGTATCCGGTGACCCTCTTTCTGCAACAACCCACTTCGAATTGATACACGAAGCCCGTACCTCCGGAATACAGGTCAGGATTTTCCCAAATGCGTCCATAGCCCTTTATGGGCCACTATTTCTTGGCCTTTATCTTTACAGGATGGGTCCACCAGTTTCAATCCCGTTCACATCTGAAAAATTCTTTCCAATGAGCGTGTACCGGAGAATAAATAGGAACTTCAGCAATGAACTACATACCCTGCTCCTTCTGGACCTGAAAGATGGTATGAACATGTCTTTGGAGGAAGCCATATCGACCCTCCTAAGGATGGAACAAATCGAGGGAAAGGGGTTATTTGGGCCGGACAGGCTGATTTGTGCACTCTCCAGGATGGGAATGCCTGGGGAAACTGCTGTTTGTGGGAGTATGGCTGAAATATCAACATTGAAACTTGATGGTCCAGTAAGCCTGGTTCTCCCTTCAGCTCTGTCCGATCAGGAAGAGCGTTTCATTAACAGGTTCCTCGGGCTTCGATTTGAACTCTCCAGGGACAGTAAAGATTTATCGAAAGATTGACTGCCGGTATGGAACATGAGGGCACTAATTATCGGCAGGTTCCAGCCATTTCATCTTGGTCACCTCGAAATAGTCAAGTCCATACTCAAGCAGTCAAGCTCGGTAATCATAGGTATTGGCAGTGCGCAATACTCTCACACCCTCAACGACCCGTTCACTGCTGGTGAAAGGCATCTGATGATTTCCAGCACCCTGGAGGCGGAGAAGATATACGACTTCTACCTTGTCCCGATTGAAGACGTGAACTCTAATCCATTATGGGTAGCACACGTGGAGTCCCTGACTCCAAAATTCACCAATGTTTATACCAATAATCCACTGGTAAAGAGGCTCTTTGCAGAAAAGCACTATCAGGTTCAGTCACTTTCGCTGCTCAACAGGGATAGCTGGTCAGGCACAAGCATCCGGAAGAAGATGCTGGAAGGGGCGGACTGGAGATCAGACGTTCCTCCACAGGTTGCATCTGTTATCGATGAAATAGACGGAGTAAACCGGCTCAGGGATCTTGCACAGTCGGACAAGGACTGATTTGGTTATTTCCTGAGCATTTCCGAAATTATCTCGGCATCTCCCAACACGTGATCTATGACACAGTACTCGTCAGCCTGATGATAAACCTCGTTGTTTGCGGTGCTCCAGACGACTGCGTCCATTCCGTGGTGACGGAAGAATGCGGCGCATGTTCCTCCTCCAATTCCGATGAGTTTTGGCTCATTGCCCTTCACATTCTTGATTGCACCTACAAGCCCTTTCACAATTTCTGATTCGCTCGATGTTGCATGCGGAGACTGCTCCTTCTGGATTACATCTAATTTTATTCTTGCTTTTGAGGTGGACTCAAAGCTCCTGATCGTACTCTCGATCTCGTCAAGAACCATATCAAGATCATACATTGGAAGGATCCTGCTGTCAAGGCAGAAATCGTCCTTGCCAGGTATCGTGTTGATGTTGGAAACATTTGCTCCGTGCATTGTTATCTGGAACGTTGAATTCGGGGGGTTGAACAGTGGTTCTATTTCGGTGTACTTCTCGTTGAGTCTCTTCTCCAGTTCAAGCATAAATCTCATGCCTTCCCTGGTTGCATTGACCGCTTCATCTGGTGTGCTTGCGTGACCCTGTTTCCCAAGCACTGTAAATCGCAGCCAGAGAATGCTCTTCTCTGCAACCTCGATCTGCAGGCTGTCAGGGACGCCCCAGTCAGGGACTATAAACAGGTCATCCTTGTTGAATATATTCTTGCCAAGGAGGTACTGGATACCGTACTTGCTCCCCATCTCCTCGTCAGCTACGAACGCTATTCCAAGGTTGTACTTCATTTTGGAAGGATCCGCCTTTCTTAGCAGTAGAAAAGATGTGAAGACGGCCTGCAGGTCATCAGCGGAACCTCTTCCGTATATCCTTGAACCTTCGACCGTTGCCTTGAACGGGGGATGTGTCCATAAGTTTATGTCACCCTCAGGGACAGTGTCCACATGCGCTACTATCCATAGAGTTCTTTCAAGCGATCCTACCCTGCACACAAGATTTGATCGGGTGACACCCTTATCATCAGTAGTATCATATCTTTCGAACTTTGATAACCCAAGTTCCAAAAGAATTTTCTCCAGTTCGTCTACTCTCCTTGATTCACCTTCTCCCCCGGAAAATGGTGATATTGCCTTGATTGGTATGATGCGTTTTGCGAGTTCTATGACAAATTCTCTATCATCAACTGGAAGAGTAGGAGCCATGGAGTGAGGATATGCTTTTTGTATATGTAATCAGCGATGGATATCGGACATTTTTGGTAGGAGTTCTGCGCTTCACCCAAGGATTGTCACGGTGAAACCTCCTTTAAACCTGTCTCCAGGGTGGAGAGTTATAAGTCCTATCCCATTGTTGAAGCAGTCTGGAACCGCGGTCATTGGCTCAATTGCCAGCGATATTCCTTGGCAGTAATGTCCATTATAAATCTGCAGGTAAGGCATGTTATCCCTTGAAAGCCGCAAAATGTTTAGATCAGACTCCACGACAAGATCGCCCCTGCAGGAAAAACAGCTGTCTAGAACGGCACCATTTGAGCTCAGGTAACTTAAGTCGGTAATGGTTGATGTTCCATCCGGGAAAAATTCGTCCACGCAGTTCATTTTCAGGGCATCTGGGCAACCGCTTATCTTCCAATGGTTTCCCACCAGGAAGTATGGGTGGAATCCAAGCATGAATGGCACAGGTTCATCGCCTTCATTTGTCGCAGAGTATTGTGCTTCAAATCGATTCTCCTTAACGGTATAGACAACAGACGAGACGAGCCTTGAAGGAAAATATGGACTCTCAAACGTGTTCTCCAGTGTTGTCGAGCAGGGGCTGGTTTTGACGACGGTCCATGGCTCATCCTTCAGGAACCCATGTATTGCATTGTTCCCGCTGTTTCGCGGGATTTCGTACGTCTTTTCGTCAAAACGATAGATTCCGTTTCTTATACGGTTTGCAAATGGCGCTAGAATGGCACATCCGCCATGGGTCTGCCTCCCATCAGGTGACGCCATAAGCAACTGCTTAGATCCGAGGTACACTTCCTTTACATATGCTCCGAATGGATCAATGAATGCGGTGTTCCCGTTGAAACCTATTGAGACCATATATAACGATGCCTCAACAGAACTTATTGTTTTCATGGCATAAGATGTGTAAATGAAAAGAGATTAATGGAAGGGACAGATTTCATATTCTCAGGTTCTGTAAACCGGGGAAAAATTCTGGAAATGGAAATGACAGGGAAGATCAGGCTGGTAGTTTGGGACATGGACGGAGTACTTACGGAGCATCCCAGTAGCTGGAAGTACCTTCACGAGAGAATCGGAGTCGACAATTCTGTGAACAGGAATTCCTGGATTAGCGGTAAAATAAGCTATAGGGAATTTATCCAAAAGGATATTCAGTTATGGCTTGACAAGGCCGGGAGATTTACCAAGCAGGAGGCTATGGAAATGCTGGGCCAGATCAGGCTGAGGTCAAACATAATTCCAGCTATAGAAGAACTCCGCAAGCACAATATAAAATCGGTCATAGTCTCCGGAGGAGTATCATGGCTTGCAGATCTCATAAATAATGAAAAGATGTTTGAGATGGTTTATGCAAACGAGATACTGACAGATCATGCAGGAAACATCATACCGGACGGGAAACCAAATGTTCTACCAGACAGGAAAGACCTGATCATCAGTGAAGTACAGGAACTTCTGGGCATTCAGAAGGAACAGTCTGTCTCTGTTGGCGACAGTCCATTTGATATTTCCATGTTCAGGCAAACTGGGATCAGGATCGCTTACAACCCCTTGGATAAGTCCATAGCAGATGCTGCAGATTTTGTTATAACTTCGAATGACCTCTACTCAGTCGTGGAAAGAATTTTAGCTCTTAGCTGATAGGCAGGTGCAGGAAAAATGGACAAGATCGACACCTCTCTAGTTCCAAGGAAACTCCCCACAGGTATATCCTGTATTGATGAGCTGACTGGCGGGGGCCTTGAAAATGGAATTATAACCGAGATCTATGGTGAGGGAGGTGCAGGGAAGACTAACCTCTGCATGCAATATGCTCTTTCAGCAATCAAGGCTGGCCATACAGTACTCTATATGGATACTGAAGGAATCTCAATAGAGCGCTTAATACAAATTTCAGGAGGGATACACGAAGAGCTAAGGAATCTGGTAGTCTACAGGGTAACATCACTTGAAGATCAGGATCTGTCGGTTATAAGGCTCCCAAAAGTCATGGAGAAAATGGAAAACCCTGGACTGGTAATTATCGACTCTTTCACGGAATACTTCAGACTGGAGAAGAGCAGTGATTTTCAGGGAAGGACTGCAATGATGCAGAAGCAACTCAGTTCACTAAATTCCATTTGCACAAAGTTCAGTATTCCCGTATTGATTACCAATCAGATCTACCAGGACATAGAGTCCGGAAACCTGCAACCTTTCGGGGGGTTCATCATTGACCATGTCATGAAGGCTATTTACAGGATAGACCGAACCCCGGGAGGCAAGAGGAGGCTATCAGTGATCAAGCACAGATCAATAAAGGAGGAAAACAGCATCCCATTCAGGCTCACAGACTATGGGATTTCATGCGAACCCTGAAATCACAAATGCAGTGCCGCTAAATGATGGAAGCATCCAAGACGACGCGGGTAATGGCTGCTTTCATAGCAATCATCCACTGGGATAATGACTGCAAAGGTTTTATTTCCAGATACTGATGTAAACTGGATGGGCGTAGATATTGGGGATATTGTAGACCGGAGAAATACCAGCCTTAAGGATCATTCAGGCTCTACCCTCGCAGTTGATGCATACAATACGATTTATCAGTTCCTAAGCAGTATAAGACAGCCTGATGGAACTCCGCTAATGGACAAAGACGGGAATGTGACCTCTCATCTGTCTGGAGTTTTTTACCGTACCACTTCTATGCTTGAGAACGGGATCAGGCCTGTTTACGTTTTTGATGGAAAACCATCCCAACTAAAGAACAGGACAATTGAGGAAAGGAGGAAAGTCAAGGAAAAAAGCAGGATAGAGCTTGAAGAGGCGATGGAGCAGGGAGATACTGAAAGGATAAGATCTCTGTCGGCTAGGGTGAGCTATATCACCTCCGCCATGGTTCAGGATATAAAGGAACTTCTGAGCTACATGGGTTTGCCTCATGTGCAGGCTCCGTCTGAAGGGGAAGCCCAGGCATCTGTGATGTCAGCGAGGGGGCTGGCAGATGGAGTCATATCACAGGACTTCGACTGTCTTCTATTTGGAGCCAAGAAACTCTTCAGGAACTTTGCATTCACTGGGAGAAGGAAGCTGCCAGGGAGGAACATATATGTAAATGTCATGCCGGAAGAGATCGATCTGGAGCGGACTCTCACAGTCAACCAGATTACCCGGGATCAGCTAATAGATATAGGGATAATGGTGGGCACGGATTTCAACGGAGGTCTCAAGAGGGTTGGACCCAAGAGCGCTCTTTCCCTTATCAAAAAGCATAAGAGCCTGGAAAACGTGCTTGCCGCGAAGAACGCTACCATCGAGAATTATGAGCAGGTCAGGGAACTGTTCAGGAATCCTCCATATGCTGAAGTCGGAAATCTTGCGTTTTTCCCGCCCGATCCGGAGAAGATAATGAGCTTCCTCTGTGACAGGCATTCATTCTCGCCACAGCGCGTCCAGCCATATGTGGACATTATCATTAAGTCATCAAGGAATAGATCGCAGAGCAGTCTTGATATCTTTTAAAAGATTGAGTATAGCGGTTTAAAGTTCAGGAATGCAATCCTAGCACATGAAAATAGGGCTGTATTTTCAGGCTGACAGGGAACTGGCTGAGGAGTGCAGGAGGATTACAGGTGCGGAGGTTGAGATCCTCCCTGCCGGCTCAACTGAAGTGGAGGTAGTCCAGAGACAACCAGTAATAGGAAAGGAGACCAGGATCGTCCAGACGCTCAGCGCCGGCGTAGATCATCTTGACTTCAAGGCCATACCACACAACATAGTAGTGCTCAGCAATGCAGGAGCATATTCTGACACTGTTGCTGCACATGCTCTTGCACTACTGCTGGCTGCGGTCAGGAAGATTATCAAATTCGACTCTGAGATACGGAATGGTCAGTGGAACCAGACTGGCGCTGACCAAATCAGGGGAAAAACGGTAGGCATACTGGGATATGGTGGTATTGGCAAAGCCTTTGCAGATCTGACTCGCGCAATGGGGGCTAACATCACGGCCTATTCAAGATCCCCAGTAACAGATGGAAATGTCAAAGTGGTCGAGACACTCGAAGAACTCTTCAGTAAGAGCTATGTGGTCCTGATTGCAGTACCGCTAACCAAGAGCACGAGGGGCCTTGTTGGAAGGTCTCTCCTTGATTCTTTTCAGGGGAGATACATCATAAACGTTGCCAGGTCAGACATAGTTGACAGGAACTCAATGATGGAATACCTCGAGAGGAACCCTGAAAAATACTATTTGTCTGACGTATGGTGGGGCGAACCAAGGATCACTGCCCCCATTCCTCAAAATGTCATCCTGACCCCTCACGTAGCGGGGATGATCTCCGAACAGTACTACTCACTTTATGCCAGGGAATATGTCTTGAAGGCTTTTGAGAACCTTGGCAGGTACCTTAAGGGCGAAAAAAGCCACGTGGTAAACCAGGATGACTACAGGTGACAGGGGTTACCCATTCACTTTTCCGGAGACGGTCTCCAGATCTTTGCGAAGCTCTTCCCTAAGTCCATGCATTGGCTCAAGGAGCTTCACAATATAATCGGAGACTGCGCTCTTTAGATCGGCAGGATGTATGTTTCCCGAGATGAACATCTGGATGAAGGCATCTTCATTCTCGACTACGATGGGACCGCCTTTGTTCTCCGGTCTGTTGATGGTGATCCCCTTTGGAAAGCGTGGAAGAATGACGTGCTTTACGATGTCGACAACTGGGTTTTCTGCTACTTCGCCCTGAGGGCAGTAAGAGGATGATATCTTTCTTCTCACTTCTTCCGGGCTGTCAAACATGAAAATGCCTGAACTGGTATCGCTCTTTGACATCTTCACCGTATTGGGATCTGATACAGGATCCATCCTCCCCTTTCCCTTCAGGCTGGAGATGAGGGGGGTGTGCACAGCGACAACTTTCTTCTTCCCCATCTTGTCTGCTATGTCCCTGGCCAGCATATGCGCGTGCCTTTGATCCATCCCGCCTAGGGCAAGATCGAATCCAAGGAAGAATATGTCAGTCACCTGCATCAGGGGATAGATATACTTGCTGAAGTCAAGATTAGCGTCTGATTCGCTTCTTCCCATTATTGGCAGGGCCCTTACAAGCCTCTTGAGGCTGGAATTCTTTGCAACATTAAGCAGCATATGCCAGTATTCTGGGTCATCTAGAACTTCGCTTGCCCAGAGAAACCTGACGCTGTCTGGCACCCCCATGGTTCGCATGACCCTTTCAAATATCCTGCCGCTCGCCCTTATTCTTTCCATATCCCTGCCAAGTTTATCATTGACAAAGGCATGCCAGTCAGCGAGATACACGGTCATTTTGCATCCTGCTTCCACGACCTCAGATATTTTCCATGGCCACATAAGCCCAAGAGCTATGTGTGGCATCCCTGAAGGTTCAAATCCGATGTAACCCGTATACTGCCCTGCTACCATTTTCCTGGCTTCATCTTCAGTGATTACCTCTGACGTCCCTCTAGCAAGCAGGCCATATCTGTCCATTTAAAGGGCATCACTTCTGGACTATAATTAAGCTTTGCGCGCACATTTCTCTGAATGAGCATGGCATGCATTTCATTGGGTTCTCGTGGTTTCTCGCGGGCTCTCCTACGTTGTTCCTGATCAGCTGGGTCACGTACAGGACCTTCCCTCTCAGCTGGCTAGAATTAGGGACCCTAAATGCAGAGTTCCGGTATTTTATGATGCCATAGGGAACTTTCATGCCGGGGTTGAGATCCTCAAGGATGAGGAAATATGCACCCATCTGAACAAGATGCCCCTCCCGCGGCTTCAACGAGTCTGTGTTCTTGTATTCATAGGGTATCAGGTTTCTTCCGGATCTAACCACCATGTCCGGCTTACCCGAAAGCCCATAGGTGCGGGATCGCATTGTAGTTCCCTTGGAATGCAGATCTCCATATACCATAGAACCTACAGGCACTGCATCTTTTGCATTGCGCCTCAGGCTTATAATAAGGATTACAATGGAAGAAAGGAAAAGGGCAGCAAGGATGGAGAGAATAAGGTAGTTCATATGAGAGCCAACAGGATCATAAGCAGGATGGAAACTACAAGCAGCGTAGAGCCAAGCCTAAGGAGGGATCTCGAATTTCTTGTTCTTACGTCAAGCTCCTGATGCATCTGGCGGCCAGTCACCATCCTTGAGTTTGTCCTAGCATCCCTAGGATAACCCATTTTATCCATATACCACTGGGTACTGCAATAAGAGTATTCAGCTAGATCAGATGCACTAATGAACTGCTTCCCAAAGGTCGTTTCTTCCTCTATGTCAGATTGATCCATATCTCACCGTAGGCAGATTCCTGTGTCAGCATAACTTTGTTGCTCCTGGCCAAGAACATCAGATACAGGAATATTGCTGCTGGCTCCATGGATGATGCGAATGTGAGTTCCCTGAATGAAAACCTGTCCAAGTTCAGTGATAACAGATCTGCATAAAGTCTCTCTATCTCGCGCTCGGGCTCCTCAATATTTAGATTGTTGACAATGCTCTCTATGTCGACTTCTTTTGGAGTGTCAACGATACGTACTGGTTCCCTGGTGTCTCGCTTGAAGTAGTAGGCCTTCCTGATAGCCTCAAGCAGTTCCACCATCAGGATCCTTCTCCTCTCCCTGTGTTGAACTGGCTCCCTTATTCCAATAACTGGTGGGCCATGTACATCTGTCAACTCAAGATCGGTGAACACAGGCTCTAGGGTCTCGGGATTGAAATCAACCTGTTCAGGGTTGATTGATTTCTTCCAGTCAGCGTCGCTTATGAGTTTTTCTGATTTCTTGAAAAGGATGTGCCAGGCCTGCCACATGAGGAATCCTGCCTGGGCAAAATCGCTGAAGTTCTCATCTATCATTGAAGAAAGGATCCTGGAAATGCCATTGATGTCTATGTACCAGGGATCTATTGCCCCCGATTCACATAGCTTGACAATGTTGGAAACAATCCTCGTGAGCACATCATCCTGAGGGATCGTGCTCCTGCCGTTTTCGGAGATAATGTTCTGGTAGAGCTCGGTATCCAGATCCAGAAGAGATCCTTGCACTGCTACGCTCTTCACGATCTCCTCAATTTGCACTCGCTCCCTCCTCCTTCATTTCCTTGATCTCTTTTTCGAATATCTCTGTATTGACGCCATCAAAGCTAGTAACGCCAATGAGCTGGTTTGCGTACTTGAGAACAGATTTCTTCAGGGTCACTACTATAGTCTGTGCCGTGTATGAATTCTCCATGAACATCTTTCCAATCCTTTCAGCGTTCGTTCCATCAAGGTACATGTCAATTTCATCCAGATAGTACACCGGTGAAGGGCTAATCCTCTGCACTGCCATAAT
This sequence comes from Thermoplasmata archaeon, assembly GCA_021817735.1. GTDB lineage: Archaea > Thermoplasmatota > Thermoplasmata > Thermoplasmatales > Thermoplasmataceae > JAKAFX01. The sequence continues at coordinate 12,146 of JAKAFX010000003.1, forward strand.
GAATGCAAGAGCAGTGACGCTCTTCTCGCCTCCGCTAAGCAGTTCGATCTTGTTGAAGTTGTTTCCCTTGGGCCTAGCGCTGATGAACACCTCTGAGTTTAGCGGGTCATTCTCATCGGAAATCTCAAGGCGCGCCTCCCCGCCATTGGAGAGCTCATAGTATATTGATTTCATTCTCTCGTTTATGTTGTTCACAAGTCTGAGAAATACAACCTTCTTCTGGTCATTCAGTTTGGCCATTAGGCTCTCAAGTTCAGATTTTTCCCCGTTTAGCTGTTCTATTTCAACGTTCATTTTCCCGAGGTTCTCTTTCTCGCGGTCATAGTCATCGATGGCCCTGAGATTTATAGGTCCCATCTTCTCTATTTCACTGTTTACGAAAGCTATCCTGGACTTCATCTGCGCAGAGTTCATTTCTGTCTCCAGCGGAGTACCCTTCACCTCCGTCATCTTGTTTTCAGTTTCCTTGACCCTGGCGGTGAAAGTTTCAACCCTGACATTCAGGCTGATGTGAGAGTCATGCAGAGATGAAAGGTGCACGTTTATCTTTTCGATTTCTCCACTTCTGGACCTGTTTTCAGCTGAAAGCCGGTCTATCTCGTTGTTGAGTTCCTTGTTCCTGGAGTCTATTTGCTCTTCAAGGAGTTTCAGTTTAGCAAGCTCTGCAGAGTTTTCCTGCATAACGTTGGCTATCTGCAGGTCTGTGCTGGCTATCTCCTTAAGCCTGGCATCTATTTCGTGGATCCTCTTGGATATCTCCGACTTTCTTCGCCTGGAAACGCTTTCCTCGGTAGCCATCGCATTGAGTTCGTTGATCAATCCAGACGCCTCCGATCTCGCACTTTCCAATTGCGCGGAGACTTCTCTCTTTCTTGCGATAAGCTCTGGTGAAATCTTTTCTAGTTTGGAGTAAATTATTGCCCTTCTGCTGTTTTCTGCCGTAATTTGTTCTTCTACAGCCTTTATCCTGACATCAAGAGAGTGTGCGACAGACTCCAGGCTGCTGATTTCTTTCTTGAGGTCAGCTATTCTTGCGGACAGTTCTGATACTTTTTCCTCGCTTGACCTGATGGTCTCGGTGTAAGAAGCGGTCTGCGAGCCACTAACCCCTTCGTTCTTTGACAGTTCTGCGATCCTGGTGCCTGCTTCCTGCATCTCATTCTGGAGGGCTGTAAGTTCATCACCAAGTGCAGCCACAGAGGCACTCAGTTCAGAAATAGATGCAGACAGCTTTGATGCCTTTAGCTCCAGGGAAGCCTGATCGCTGACCTTCTCCACATAACCTCCAGTTATTGCTCCACTTGTCTCGAAAATATCTCCGTCCAGCGTAACCAGCCTGACACCGCCCATGTTTTTTCTTGCGGCCGCTACATCGGGCATGACCAAGGTATCCTGGAAACAAAACCAAATAACGTTCTCATAGACGCGGTCATATTTGAGGTTCTCGGAGACATACCCCAGACTTTCGCCTGAATTTCTTATGAGGATTGCTTTACCTCTCGGTCTTCCTGCTACAACCTTGTTAAGGGGCAGGAATGTGAGTTTGCCTGCCCTCTCCCTCTTTAGGATTGAAAGGCATTTTTCAGCAACCTGATCATCTTCAACTACGAGGGCGTTGAGCCTTGCACCAGCAGCAGCCTCTACAGCACTGCGGTATTTCTCTTCAAACGAGATAAGCTCCCTGAGCTTTCCGATTACACCTGTGATCTCTCCAGAGGATGTCGCCCTGAAAATTGCCTGGAGTGGCCTTGAAGATGGATGCTGTGAAGAGACCATGTGGGAGATCTTCTCATATTCCGAGTTTTCTTGCATCATCCTTTTGACCATGGCATCTTTTTCCCTGGACTTCTCAGATATAATTCTCCGGAGGTCGATGAAACGTGCGTTTGATTTCTCGAGGTCAGCCTTTCGTGTGGACATTTCCTCGGTTATTTGCTTAAGTCTCCATCTAGCATCCTTGGCCTCGAATTCGAGATTGCCCTTCTGTGTCTCGAGCATTGCAAGTTCGGTGATCTTCTTTTCTTTTGCTGATTCAGAAGATTTCTGTTCCTGAACAATTCCTTCAATTTCCTTGTTCAGCGACGCAATGCGATCATCGGAAAGCTTGAGATCGCTCTGCATCTTGAATATATCACCGCTAATCTCATCCCCCTCAGAAGATATCCTTGCAAGCTCCTCTTCAAGAACTCTCACTCTTTCAGCTACTTCTAATGACCTTGCATTCTTCTCGTTTCTGCCAATCTCATTTTCTGCGAGTCTCGAGGCTATTTCTTCTTCCTCTGCAGAAAGTTTCTCCTTCTCAGCCTCTGCCTTCCCAGACTCCTCCTTCAAATTCGACCTTCTTATCTGGTCTTCTGCGATCTTTATCCTGGTCGCGTTAATCCTTTCTGTAATTTCCTTGAGTTCCTGGCCAGAGATGCGCTCTTTTTTCTCCTCGGTCTCCCTGATTCTTTTAAGGCTAGCCTCTATTTGCGCAGAAAGCTCCTGTTTCTTTTCCTTGAGCTCATTTTCACTCTTCTCAATCTCGGTTTCCTGGCGCTTCAGTGCCTCAATCTGGGTATTGAGCGAGATTATCTCCCTTTTGAGGATAGTCGCATTGAGGTTGTTGATTTCATCAACATACCGGTTATAGTTGATCGCATCCTCTTTCTGTACTTTGAGCGAGTCTACATGGGAACTTAACTCGGTTCTCAAGGCCTCGATGGTTCTTAGATTGCTCATTATACCGTCTATGTCGCTCTTGGCCTTGTCAATCTGGATGTTATAACTCTCGATTCCGGCAATGGATTCCAGCAGCTTCCTGCGCTCCACCCCGGTCATCTTGAAAATATTGTTGATGTCTCCCTGAAGTACAAAGCTGTAAGAGTCAAGGAGGAGCTGAACTCTCTGCAGGTAGTCCTCTATATCATACTTCTTGACCTTTTGGTCGTTCAGGTAGTAGTTGCTTTTATAGTCATCACCCTCCCTTACCAGTTCTCTAGTTATCTTTGTCTTCCTCGTTTCCACTGGTAGGTCTTCTTGCTCAGAGTCTATGGTGATGCTGACTTTGCAGTAGTTCTTCTGCTTCTGGTTATGGGAGGGCTTATGTATGAGTTCAGATAGCCTGTCAACCCTGATTGTCTTGGAGGATCTTGTTCCAAGGACAAACAGAAATGCATCTCCAATATTGCTCTTCCCACTGCCGTTAGGCCCGCTGATTATAGTGAACCCTTTCCTGAAATGCAGTGTTTTCTTGAATCCAAACGACTTGAAGTTATCCAGTTCCAGCGATTCAATATACATGACGAACACGTCTGACAAGTGTCAGATATTATAATAGTAACCATGATAATATATTTATATGTTTTGGCGGCACCACAACTCCAAGGCTCTACATTCAACTTAATACCATGAATGCCTATGTCTGATGGTTCTTTTTAATTGTTCAAGAACTACACTACATCATGAAGCCTGTATGTTTCAACTGCGGAAGAGAAAGAGAAGCCCTTGAGTTCAGGTGCAGTCACTGCGGTGGAATATTTCACATGACCCCAGACTTTCCTTTTAAGGAAAGCATAGAAGAGAACTTTCCCTACATCAGGAAATTTCTGACACTGGGGGAAGTACAGACTCCAGTTATTAGGGCAGGAACAGCTTACCTCAAGCTTGATTACTTCCAGCCAACATTCTCATATAAGGATCGGGGAACCAGGACCTTGATTTCCTACCTATCTCAGATCCGCAAGGAATATGGAATCAAGACACTGACCGAAGATTCATCTGGAAATGCTGGTGCATCGATTGCGGCTTATGGGAAAGCGGCAGGGTTTGGAGTGGAAGTCTATGTACCTTCTACTACCTCCGGACATAAGTTAGCGCAGATCAAGTCATATGGAGCAAACATTCACAGGGTGCAAGGAAGCAGGGAGGAGGTAGCTTTGGCTGCACAAAATGGTTCCGGGTTTTACTCCAGCCATGTCTATGCGCCGGAATTCAGGGATGGAATCAGAAGCCTTGCGTATGAGATCTACCAGCAATTTGGCGACAACATTCCAGGTAGGATATATGTACCAACCTCAGCAGGCACACTTCTGACGGGGCTCGCAGAAGGTTTACTCCATTTAAAGCATTCAGGCAGGCTCAACCGATTGCCAAGACTCGTCATTGCACAACCTGAGGTTATTGCTCCGTTCTGTCGAGACCTGAAAGGAATCTCCAGAGAAATAGGTCAGCAAAAGTCCATTGCAGATGCGCTCGTTACAGTAAATTCTCCGCTCAAGGAATTAATATTAAAGAGATTCGGAGAGATGCTGGACTGCCGTGCTGTATCGGAGACTGAGATATTAGATGCGCACGGAGAACTTGCAAGCAAAGGGGTACTTGCAGAATTAAGCTCTGCGGTTGCATACGCCGCTTGGAAGCAAGCCGGTGAAGAGGTCGAATCCCTGATAATACTGACCGGAAATGGCCTCAAGACACTATGAGGTTCTCAAAGCGTCCTCTGGAGTTAAGTGATCCGCAATCCTATCACCATTCAGCGTCAGGCTGAAAGTGAGGTTTGTCCCTCCTCTTCTTGCTAATATTGACACGCTACAGTAACGCGTTAGTGAGAGGCCAATGGCCTTAAACGCCTGTTCTTTCTTCACATCTCCCTCGATGATGTAATGGATATCTGCTTTGGTTATTGTCTTTGGATGCTCATTTGCTCTTTCCGCATCAATTTCGCACCTGAAAGACGAATAATCTGCCCTCATCTTCTTGAATATCGAGATGACATCGGAACTTGAGCATGAGCCCATCGCAAGTGCAAGGTGCTCATTGGGTGAAAAAAGGTCGGCCCTGTCAACAATTGAGTCCTTGATAAATATCTTCGATCTGTCTGGAACATCTGTTACCCAGCCTATCTCGTTGTTAAACTCGAATGATACCTTCATTGCAGTCTTTGATTACCGCAAGATATAAATTACTTACAATGACGGTTAAGACTATTTCTCGATGTCCTTTAGGAGTTTGCCAACAACCTTTATAGCATTTATGATGGCAGTCATGCCTGAAGCGAAATCTGGGTCCTTTAGCATGGACATCAGTTTCATTAACCCAAATCTTTCAGGGTTTTTTGCCCCTGTTACCATCGATTCTGAAATCGCATCCGAGTTGAAGGACAGGGCCTTTATGATATCTGTCATCGTTTCGCTACCAGCGGCAGCAAGCAACGAAGAAAAGAGTCCGAGCAATTTTGCTAAGCCCCTCATGGACTCTTCAGAGCTAAAAATTCCAACCAAATAGGAAGGATCTGAGGCTGAAAGGTCTCCCAGAATCCTGCTGAACTTTTCAACAGCACCTGATTTTGCAATTGAAATTAACATGTCGAGAATGGGTTCGATCGACTCTTTGCTCTCCATCATTACCATCAGTAGCTCTTCAATTTTGTCGGTTCCTTCAACATTCATTTTCTCATTCATACCAAGACACCTCAGGACATACCCCTGACTAAAGACGAAAAATACAAATCTGAATCGATCCTCTTCAAGTAGAAGCCCAATCTATCCGGTTTCGACATGCTGGTCTCTCCTGAATACGAGGTAATAATGTGCGCTCCTTTGTTATTGCCTGTATATATCAAACAAGATGCTCCGCCATCGTATTGCCTTACAGGATAATCGGAGCCAAGCTCCTTAGCGATGATGTCAGATACAGTCTCAGCCTGTCGCATAGTGGCACTTCCAGCCTTGACAGTTTTTAGATTCGCAGCATCTCCTATGGCAAAGACTCCAGGCGTATCTTCCACCTGAAGAGTATACTTGTCTACAGTAACAAATCCAAATTCATTAGGCAATGCCGAGTCGACAACATAAGGTTGCCCTTTATGTGGAGGAACCATTACCAGTAGGCCATAATTTTCATGGTTACCGTCTTCCGAAATAACTTCTCTGTTTTTCTGGCTAACAGAGGTTGTCTTGAACCCCGTTTTAAACCCAATTCCGTGATCGATGAACAACGTCTCAATTCTCCCGGAAATGTCTTCCAAAGGGAAGAGGGTTTTAAAGGGACTAAGGAAGGTCAAGGTGACCTTCTCTCTTATTCCCTTCTTCTTGAAGTACTCATCTGCGAGTATTGCAAACTGATAAGGAGCTGGAGGGCACTGATAAGGACTATCTGGAACAGTTACTACTATCGTGCCACCCTGAAACTTTTCCAATATCAGTTGCAACTCCATTGAATGCTGTAAGTCATAGAAGTGCTTGGCTTCCCCGTCATAGCCCGGTATATCTTCAGGGGCAAATCTTGCTCCTGTGGCTATCACAAGGTAATCATAGTATTCAGTGCTTCCTGAAGACAGAGCCACTGTCTTCTGGCCAGAGTTAATTCTGACAACATCGTCTCTTTGATATTCAATCGACTCATGCAGCAGGAACCTGATGTTTTTGATGCTATTTCTATAATTCTTAAGGTGGAAAGGTATTTGCAGGCCATCTGCCTTGTAATAATGCCTTGGTGAATTACCGATCACCTTTATGTGTGTGTCATTCGCCTTCAGCCTCAGTTTGTTAGCGAAAGAAACTCCGCCTAGACCATCGCCGATGACCAAAACCTTTCGCCCGGAGACCATGTCACCTTTTCCCCATGATATTTATAAAATCAATTTCCGGGCCATGGATGACAGTTACACTCATAAATGCACGCCACTTTTGCGTATGCTGCATCCTAGCCATGTATTATAACCTTTTTTCTGCATCCTTCTGGTTGTTTCTTAGGTTGAATTGAACATGGTTTGGCTATTTTCTTTCCCAGCTCAATGAATAGAAAAAATCATATTAGCAATTCTCTGCCAGGGACAAAATTGAATTATAAATATAATAAGCATCATATGCTAAAATTTATACAAGATGGTACTCTAAACTTGGGTTGGATCGGCTCGACGTTGAGATTATAAGGCTTCTTCACTATGCTCCATGGGAATTTTCCGGAGCATCGGAGTCAGATATCCTAAAGAGACGGCCTTCAATTTACTGGATTTATAATACTATTGCAGAAGAAATAAAGACTGGTAAATTGCAGATTGAGCATAACGGAATTTCAAAGAGTTACATTATCGGGAGAATCCAGAAGGTTGGCAATTCATTAACAGTCAGAGCAAACATCGATGGGAGGGCTCTAGAGCTAGAAGAATTCAGGGTGATGGTTTACGGTAGTCCCTCATCCCTGGACGGCATCTCATTTGAGGATTCATGTTTTGCCTCAGTCAATACAGTCCACAGAGGACTTTTTATGGATGGCAAGGGTAATTTCACTTCAGCAGCATCAATCGAATTCTTCCAGAAAGATCAGAAGGAGATGGAGGCGCATTTGAGCAGGGTAAGGGAACACCACCCGGAATTAGGGATTGCCCTCTATGGACGTAAGTTTCCACCTCCAAGTGAGAGCATGAAGGAAAGGTACAGGAAGTTGAGGTCCTATGACGGTAAACTCAGGAAGGGAGTGAGGACTGTCTTATCTGAAATAATTAAGGATCCAACTTCAAGAATAAACACCATTTCAACAAATACAGGGCTCTCGCGTGCTCATGTGAAGAAATTCTTCCTTGAGATTGCAAGAAGTGGGATGATAACTATGGAACCCACCCAAATAAACTCACTGGTATTCGATTCCACCATAGCCGTGCTTCTTGTAAAGTGCCCCTTTCAGGAAAAGAACGGTGTAAACCGTCGCCTTTTGAGCGAAACAGTTCTTGGAGAGCGGATGATACTTGAAAGAGAAAGTGAGGAAGATACACTAGTATATCTCGCTTGGTCCACAGGCTACCCTGACATGTACACGATATATAACGAGGTGGCAAATCTAATGGGGGCTGACAAGGTTCAACTGGCAGTGCAAGCAAAGACCTACCAAAACACGCAAGGCATTATCCGGATGATAAACAACTCTTGATTTGAGGGTGATTGCTGCTTGCACATAGGATATAAATAGGGCATCACAATCCAAGCATTGATGGAAGCAGAATTCAGGGTAGTCTCGAAGGAGAAGAATACCATAACAATCGAGATGGTCAATTACGATAATACTTTGCTCCGGCCACTTGTAGAAGAGATTCTCAAGGATGAACAAGTTGAAGAGGCAAGGTACTTCATCAAGCATCCAGTAATTGACAACCCGCAAATATATGTGAAGGTAAAGACAGGCAAGCCTCAGGCTGCTGTCAAGAGAGCCATTAGGAAGCTCTCCAAGAGTTACGATACGCTTTCTGAAGAGCTAGCCAAGGAAATAAAGAAAATCAACACAAACCAGTGATGACTGATTCAGGTAACAGTTTTATCCTTGAATTCAGCAAAGAATCGCTTGATGCAGCCTTTACCGAATTGAAATCAGTTCAGGAGGCCTTCGGCAATTTTTCCATCGAATTTTTCATCGATGGTATTGCCAAGATTAAGGGAGATGTAGAGCCTGCAAAAAGGCTATCATTCATTAGATATGCCTCACGGATCATTCAAGAGGCAGTTGATATTGAAGAGCTAAAGGGGTTGTCCCTGCCTCCCGGGAAATTCAATGTTAGAATTAACAGGGGTAATTCGAACTCCACTATTTCGGAATCCCTCATTGGAGAGACAATTGGAGGAATGGGAAGAATATCATTCTCAGCTCCGGATTTCAGGCTAAGGGCCATATATTCAAGGAAATGGTACCTCTGCCTCCTCGAATATCAGAGCAACAGATCAGAGATGGAAGCCAGAAAGGCTCCTCTGAGGCCTTTCTTCTCGCCAGTCTCTATGCATCCTAAGTATGCAAGATTCATGGTCAACTCCCTTTCCCTAAAGCCTGGGGCAACAATTCTTGACCCATTCTGCGGGACAGGTGGAATTCTGATCGAAGCCGCGAAACTGGGTTACAGAGTTATTGGGAACGATATTTCTCTGAAGATGTTCAAGGGAGCACGGCTAAACTTAAAATTCATGGGGATAGCGGATTATGGGCTTCATAACAAGGACTTTCTTGACCTGGTGCCAGAAAAGAAAGTGAACGGAATAGTCACTGATCTCCCATATGGAAGGAGTTCATCACTTGGGGCTTATAGCATTGAGGAACTTTACTCAAAGACTATTGACAAGTTCGCATCTATGCTTGAGGCAGGAGAAAAGTGCTGTGTCGCCGTTTCAAGCCAGGATATCGTTAAGATGGCTGAAAAACACTTCGAAGTGTCAAGTATAATCCCAGTCAGGCAACATCGTTCCCTCACCAGATATTATATAACAATGGTTCGTCAGGAGTCATCATCTTTATAGATTTTTTCCAGGTAATCCCTGAGTACAAGCGCATTATTGTGCTCTTGGTCTTTGGCAGCATACAGCAATGTGACAGGCCCATTACTTGACAACCTCGCAACTTCCCTTACTATAGGGTTTTCTTCAAGTTCTTTTCGATATCTTTCAGAAAATTCTTTCCAGCGATCTGGATCGTGCTCGAAAAATTTCCTGAGCTCAGTCGAAGGTGCAATATCTCTTATCCAGCGATCGATTTTAGCGGCCTCCTTGGAAATTCCCCGTGGCCACAACCTGTCAATCAAAACTCTCGTACCATCCTCTTCCGCCGGCTGTTCATAGACCCTCTTTATTTTCAACCTCATGAATGAATCAATCCGAACCGATTAATACTCTTTGCCTGGATGAAGGGCCACGGAGGAAAGTGGTAATTACGTAACATCCTCGTGACAACAGAAGTAAATTGCACTTATACTTCCCAGAAAAATGCGGGTGCCGGGATTTGGACCCGAGGCACGAGCTTGGCAAGCTCGCGTGTTACCAGGCTACACCACACCCGCAGCAGCCACAGAAGTGAATAGACTTATTTATAATTCTCTTAGCCTGCTCCCAGGTCTCAATTCATTTTGTGTCTAGCACCTTAAATTCGTAGCTGCAGATGCAACAAACCTGCTTGCAATTGAGCAGAATAATGACAGGAAAAGCCAATATTCCAAACTTTTTCAGACAGATCAACAGACGCGGGTCAGGGCTCAACAAGTTTAAATCGGAGAGCGTGTAAAGCTGAACATGGGAAGCAGCAAAAACTGGTTCCAACAGGAATTAGCATACATAACTACAAAACAGTTTTAAGTTATTATAATTTATAAGGACAACCAGCAGGTGAAATGAAAAATGATCGTAGCTGAGGAAATAAATAGGTTTCCCGAGATAAGGTTCGCCTCGGACTTTGAGATCAGCAAGAATTCTCCGTTTAGGTCAGTCGCTGATTTCGTAGAGGCACTTGGGCACCTTATAAACGATGACATGCTCATATTGAGAGTCACAGAGAGCCTTTGCCCTCTTTGTGCTGATGAAGAAAAATTCGACCAGATGAGAATCCCGGCAATCGTATACGAGAATGCGGGAGAGGTCAAGTTAATAAAGGAATGCCATGAACACGGAATTACCAGGGAGAAGTACTGGGAAGACTTCGACATGTACCAGGAAGCGAAGAAGTGGCAGGACAAGGGAATAAGGATACTAAACCCCAACGTTGCCCTTCTGGAAGAGAAGATTGTATGCCCAACTCACTGTGGACTTTGCGTTAAGCACAAGTCTCACACTGGCTTGGGAAACGTGGTCGTGACTAACAGGTGCGACCTTTCCTGCTGGTATTGTTTCTTCTACGCGAAAGAAAATGAACCAATATACGAGCCCTCGCAGGATCAGCTAAGGATGATGCTCAGGAGGATGAGGAATGAGAAACCAGTGGGCGCCAACGCAGTTCAGATTACGGGCGGGGAGCCAACGATCAGGGAAGACATCATCGACATAATCAAGATAGCCAGGGAAGAGGGATACGAGCACATTCAGCTCAATACAAACAGTGTCAGAGCTGCATTTGACCCTGACTTTCCCAAGAGAGTTAGAGAGGCTGGTTCAAACGTTATTTATACAAGCTTTGATGGCCCTACGCCCAGGTCTAACCCAAAGAATTTCTGGGAGGTTCCTGCTGCGCTCGATAACTATAGGAAAGCACCACTAGGTGTTGTTCTTGTGCCAACGGTAATCGGTGGAATTAACGACATGTACCTTGGCGACATCATAAGGTTCGGTCTCTCCAACATAGATGTTGTCAGGTCAGTCAACTTCCAGCCCGTTAGCCTTGTGGGCAGAATGCCAGACAGGATGAGGGAGAAACAGAGAATAACCATTCCTGGGGCAATCAAGAAGATAGAGCAGCAAACTGACGGAATGATCGGCAGAGAGGATTTCTTCACAGTTCCTTCTACGACAAAGGTTTCAAACTTCGTGGAGGCCCTTAAGGGACAGGACACATACAAGCTCTCTATCCACTTTGCATGCGGTATGGGTACCTATATCTTCAAGGACGACGACAAGATCATCCCGATTACAAGGTTTATAGATGTCAGGGGGCTCTTTGAATACGTTGGCGAACTTGGAGACGAGATAAAGAACGCGAGCTTCAAGAGAATCAAGAAGGTTGAGTCTACATCAAAGCTCCTTATGAGCATAAAGAAGTTCGTTGATTACGAGAAGGCACCAAAGGACTTCAAGCTGAAAGACATGGTTTACAATGCTTTCACTGGTGGAGATTACCACGGACTAAAGGCTTTCCACTACAAGAGCATGTTCATCGGCTTCATGCACTTCATGGACCCATACACATACGATGTTGACAGGGTAGAGAGGTGTGATATCCACTATGCCATGCCCGACGGCAGGGTTATACCCTTCTGTGCATTCAACGTTATTCCGGAACTTTACAGGGATGCAACCCAGAGGAAATACTCGATCCCTGCCAAGATGTATGAAGAGAGAACCGGATTTAAGCTGAAGAGGGACAAATACTACAGGGATTACACAATGGCTGAGAAAAAGGCAATTATCGCCTTCTACGAGAACAGCATCGGAAGGAAGCTGAGAGAAGACGAGATTGGGCTAAACCTTGAGGAACCAATTCCAGTTATATCCTCAGAGAAGCCCAACTAATTTTTTTCCATCTTTCCCAACCCCTTTTTTATATTTTCCAGTGATTCGAGACCGATCATTTGAGTCGAAACGGTTCATCATCCAGTAGCGGCAAGCGATTCAGAGAATTCAACCATACGGGTGATGTTGGGGTTATTGTGCGTGGAAAGACTGTCGAGGAGATATTCATCAACTCGCTGAGCGCCCTGGCCAGCATGTACTTTGATCCCGAGGAACTAAGAACTGACAGGGAGATCCAATACAGAGGCAGGTTCGAATCAATAGAAGATGGATTGGTGGATCTCCTGAATTTTGCCATAATGGAGATAGATTCTGAAAATGTCCTCTATCATACTGTTTCTAAAATTCGCATCTCTGAGAGTGAAGTTGAAGCAAGCCTAGTAGGCTTCACAATACTGGAAGAACAGGTTCCCAAGCGAGTACTTAAAGCAGTCACGTATCACGAGATCAAGGTTGACTTGGAAAAAGGATACGCAACGATTCTCTTCGATATCTGATTAGCGAATGCTGGTGCTGGACGTACTCAGTTCTGCCCGTGGCGGGCATTCATAAAAAACTTATAAGTCAGAACCACATTTGCGCTGGTGCCAGCACTAGTTCCTAAAAAGATATTCTTTACCAGAGGCCTGGGAAGAGGTAAGAGCCAGCTCCAGTCATTTGAAGAGGCCCTTCGTGACGCCAGTATAGCTCAGTACAATCTATCAGGGATAAGCTCTATCTTTCCACCCAATTGCGAAATAGTTCCTGCAACTGATGGGATATCCCTACTCTCGGATGGCCAGATTCTGTTTACCGTTTTGGCGAGGAATTCTTCGAATGAGCTGAACAGGATGTTGTCAGCCGCTGTCGGTTACGCAATACCGAAAGATCGGAACAAGTGGGGGTACCTGAGTGAACACCATAGCTTCGGAGAAACTGAGAAAGTTGCGGGTTACTTTGCGGAGAAACTTGCGGCAGAAATGCTTGCAAGCACTATGGGCCTTATTGATAAACTTACTTGGGATTCCCGCAAGGAAGAGTACGTCCTTGAAGACAAGATTCTAACAACTGGAAATATATGTTCGACTGGTGTGGTTACTGAAGCTGGTGAATGGACAACGGTAGTTGCTGCTGCGGTCCTGATAGTGTAATCTATGAACGAGGAAGACGAGGCGTTCTGGCAGAAGAAATGGCAGGATTCAGCCATATTCTCTCCTGCGATAGACTCTGGCAAGGAAAAATTCTTCATCACGGTACCATGGCCATATGCCAACGGAGCGCTGCATGTCGGGCACGGACGTACCTATACTCTTGCTGACATAGTTGCCAGGTTCAAGCGAATGATGGGGTACAATGTTCTGTTTCCCATGGCGTTCCATCTGAGCGGAAGCCCTATCCTTGCCTTTGCTTCCAGGATAAAGGCAGGAGACAAAGCAACGATTGACCTTTACAGGGATTACCTGAAGGAGTATGTCGGTACAAGTGAAGAAGTAGAAAGGCTGCTTTCAACATTCTCCGAACCCATGAACATAGCTAACTACTTTTCAAAGAGAATCAGGACGGATTTTGAGAGGCTGGGGTTTTCCATAGACTGGTCAAGGGAGTTTACCTCAATCGATCCAGTATACCAGGACTTCGTAAGATGGCAGTTCGTAAAACTGAAGGAGAAGGGGTTGATCAAGAACGGTAGCTACCCGATCCTGTACAGCATGGAAGATGAAAACCCCGTTGGGGAAGATGATATCAAGGATGGTGACACAGACAAGGTCACAATCGAGGAGTTCACGGCACTAAAGTTCCGCGGGGAAAAACATACGCTTCTGGCAGCTTCCGTTCGCCCTGAGACCATATTTGGGATAACAAATCTGTGGATTAGCCCAGATGAGTGCTATGTTAAATGCAATATGGGCCAAGAGGTTATCGTAGTCTCAAAAAACTCATATGAGAAGCTGAAGCTTCAAAAGGAAGGCATAAAACTGGCAGGAAGTGTGAGTAACTCGGATTTACTCAAAGACCAATATACAGTGCCGGTGACTGGGAAAAAGGTTAAAGCCTATGCAGCTGGGTTCGTGAATCCTGACAATGCAACTGGGGTCGTGTATTCCGTGCCTGGGCATGCAGTTTGGGACTATGTTGCTGCAAGGGAAAAGAAAATTGGCGTAAACCCAGTTTCCATCATAGGATTTGGCAACAGGGAAAAAGTCACGGTCGAGGACCTCATTTCAAAGTATTCAATCAAGTCCACCTCTGACCGGGCACCCATAGAAGAAGCAACAAAGATCCTTTACCGGGAGGAATTCTACAGCGGTTGGATGGACTCTTCATGCGGAGTATATGCCGGCCTGAGCGTCAGGGAGGCTAGGGAGAGGATCAGGGCTGACTTGGCGGAAGAAAGGCTCGCATTCACATTCTACGAGAGTTCTCGGCCGGCAGAGACCCGGGGTGGATCAAAGGTTGTAGTTGCTGTGTTGAAAGACCAGTGGTTCATTGACTACTCTCCAGAAGACCTGAAGAAGAAATCACACAGGATCATCGACTCGATGAAGATCTACCCTGATTACTACAGGCCGGCCCTCAATGAAGCCATTGATTGGCTTAAGGAAAGACCGTGTGCAAGAAGACGTACTCTGGGTACTCCTCTTCCATTTGATGAAAAGTGGATAATCGAGTCTCTTTCAGATTCTACTATATATCCAGCAGTATATACGAACTATGAACAGCTTCGAACACTGCATGAAAGGCTGGGGCATATTCCTCAAGAGGTTCTGGATTACATTTTCACTGGCAAGACAGATCAGAAGATAATTTCAATGCCCAAAGACATCAGGGAAATTATTTACGAAGCAAAAGAAAACCTTGACTACTGGTATGGGGTCGATATAAGGCTGACCGCCTACCCACACATCTCCAACCACCTTTCCTTCTATATAATGAACCACGCCGCTGTTCTGGATCCAAAGTACAGTCCAAGAGGCTTGGTCATAGATGGACTGGTTACTTCAAACGGCTCAAAGATATCCAAGAGCAAAGGAAATGTAGTTACTCTTCTGGGGGTCGTCAGGAACCATTCTGCGGATCTATACCGGCTTTATGTTGCACTGGTTGCTGACCTTGCTTCGACCATGGACTGGAATGACGATGACCTGTTATCAATCAAGAAAAAGTTCGACTCATTCATATCAATAATGGAGAATTTCAAGCCTGAGGAAAGCGGGCAAAGGGGTCCGATCTACGGTTGGTTCTATTCTCGATTTATGCTCCATGCGTCACAATATCTGGAAAAAATGGAAACTTTTGACATCAGGACGGCCTTTATCCAGATATTTTATGAAGTACTTAATGACTTAAAGTATCTCGAGAGGAGAGATGGGTACAGGAATTCTTCTATTTCAACTATCCTGAAAAGTTGGCTAATCATGCTCTCACCGGTGATCCCTCACACTGCTGAGAGGATTTGGAACAAATATGTCAAAAAATCCATGGTTAGCGCAGAGGTGCTGGATAGGGAATTTGCAGGATCTCTTGCAAAAAACATTATAGATGCCTATGGGCAGGACCTTGAAACTATTATACCGAACTGGAAGGAAATGATGAAAGATCCCCTGAAACTGGCCAAAACTATTGTGGAGGCAGAAGAATACCTCAATCAGGTGATTTCAGACATCAGGGAAATCATCAAAACAACTAAAATCAAGCCCAAAAGCATTGAGATCTTTACGGCAGGTGAAGAAGGCAGCGAGATCTCGAGCTTACTGCTTGCCAACAGGATCAATGAAGTTAAACCTGCATGGAAGAGATATATTGGCGAAGCAATGAAACTAAGGAAGAACATTTCCATCAAGCCTTTTAGTGAATACGGGGTTCTGATAGGTAACAGGGAATATCTTTCCTCAAATTTCGATATAGATGTCATGATACAGAAACAGGGCCTGACTCCTGGAGAAAAGAACGCTTGGCCAGGAAGACCAAAGATAATCATAAAATGATGCTTCGTCCGCCTCCATTTTTATCTCAATTATTACTGCAATCAAATCTCAGCATGAATTAGATATAAAATTCCAGGATGCCGTGACAATGGAATCAGCCTGGAAGGATGTCAAGCTTGCAGATTACAGGGAAGAACGGGTATACAGTTCGAGGCTCCTTGGAAGCGATAGCAACTTGGTGCTTCATGGTGGCGGAAATACGTCCGTAAAGACCGATGAGATTGACCATGCTGGCAGAAAAGTTAAAGTCCTCAGGGTAAAGGGTAGTGGATCAGATCTTGCGACCATTGAATGGAAAGGTTTCACCGGACTGAGAATGGATGACATGGAACTGGCCAGAGGCATATCATCGATGACCGATCAGGAGATGATGGACTATCTCAGGAAAAGCATGGTTGACCCATCTGAGCCTTCACCGTCAGTTGAGTCATTCCTTCATGCCTTCATTCCCTTTCGCTTTGTTGATCATAGTCACTCCGACGCAATACTTTCCATAACTAATACCAATATCACAGAAAGGGAGATTACGGAAATCTTCAGGAATGTCCTTGTGGTTCCTTACATCCCGCCCGGGTTCAAGCTTGCTAAGGCACTGCTCAAACTGATCGAGAACATGCCTTCAGGAACTGAGGGGATAATTCTCTCAAAGCACGGTCTTTTCACATTCGGTGATACAGCCAGGGAAAGCTATGAGCGTCATGTCAAGATCGTTACCATCGCTGAGCAGTATGCTGCAAGAAAATCTAAAATTCCTTTTCTTAACAGGATCACCGACAGGATCGATCCCGATCCTGTTGTAAAGAGTCTTCCTGTGCTTCGGGGAATCCTCTCTCGGACCAGGAAGAAGGTGCTGAGAGTAGATAACGAAAAGTTTGCTTTGGAGTACGCATGTTCTGAAGAGGCCAAGATCTTTCGGAACCACGGTCCTGCGACACCGGACATGCTGATTCGAACAAAATATGACTATCTCTATGTCGAGAGAATGGATGATCTAGAAAAAGGAATTGAGGACTTCGTCGGGGCCTACAAATCAGACTACGCGAAGTATGTTAGTGCTTATCCAATGCATGATCCGTTTCCAGCGGTCATTGTCGTTAAAGGTTTTGGACTTATTACTGCAGGCATCTCCATAAAGGAGGCTGATATTATTCATGATCAGGCCCTCCACACTTTCAAGGTGAACTGCACTGCGAAGCAAATCGCAATGCCAGAATTTATTACTAAAAGGGAAGCATTTGAGATGGAATATTGGCCTCTTGAAGAAGCGAAGCTGAAAAAGGCCGTATACAGGAAGTTGCAGGGATCCATCAGCATCGTGACCGGGTGCGCCAGCGGAATTGGTGCAGAGGCAGCTTCTGAGCTTGCCAGGAACGGTTCATTAGTGATTGCGGTCGATAAGGATCCATCTGTAAAGAATATGTTCGATTCCCTCCCAGGAGAGGTATCTGGCAGCATCTTCCCATATGAGGCGGACATCTCCCGGGAAGAGTCGGTAAAAGACATCTACAACTACGTCAGGAAACAGTTTGGAGGTGTTGACGTCCTCTTTAACAACGCTGGAATACTCAGGACCTCTTTCATAGAAGAAACTGACATTGAGTCGGTGGAACTGAGCTTCAAGGTGAACTCTCTTGGGGCATTCCTGCTTACCAAAGAGGCTTTCATCATAATGAAGGAGCAGAAACTTGGAGGAAACATTGTTTTCAACATTACAAAGAACCTTACTAACCCTGGTCCAGGAATGCTGCCTTATGGGGCTTCCAAGGCGTTCGCAGCTCATATCTGCCATTACGTGGCAAAGGAGGGTGGGCCATATGGAATAAGGGCCAATATCATCAATCCAGACAAGATATTCAAAAATTCCAGGATATGGGCAGACGGAGTACTGGAAAAGCGTGCAGCAGCAAAACACCAGACCGTGGACGAATACAAGAGATCAAATCTCCTTCGAGTGGAGGTTTTGCCTGAACACGTAGCAAAGGTTCTTGTTGCACTGCTCGACAATGATGTTTTTGGAGCCACAACAGATGCAATGATCCCTGTGGACGGCGGAATTGTATAGTCAGATGAACTGTGTAATCACCTTTGTAAGCTTGAAGTCGATGCCAAACTCTCGAAAATCGCGGCTGGCGAGAAGGCCAGCCTTCAAGTTCCTGACTTTCTTCAGGCTCCCTGCTCTTGCATCCATCAAGAGGGAGAAGAGGTCCTCGAAATAGCCAATCTCCTTTCTTACGCAGGCCATGTAAGCCTTCTCCACGGATTCAGGGTCTGAATGTCGGCTGACTGCGTTAAAGAAGCATTCTGCAGTTTTTATTGAAGGCATTATTCCCTCTCCGGTAATTGGAGATACCGCACCTATTGCTTCCCCAATCCCAAATATTTTGTCCTTCCTTACTTCATCAAACAGGGGCTTGAGTCTTATTCTCCTTCCAGTGACCAATATATGATCACGTTTTCCCAGCTCCCTGTCTATGATTTCCAGGGAAGGTGAACCGGCTCCTATGTGCCAACGGTTTCTTAGGGGGAACTCCCAGTAGTACCCGTTTCCTCCTTGGAAGTACTTAAAGTAGAAATCCTTGTGTTCGGCAGTATTGCAGAGGTACTCTTTGGCGATCATGGTAAAGTCATCAAGCGGAGGACCCAGAAGAGATCTTGAAATTCCGGTAGCATCCACGGTAAAATCACCCAAGGCAGTTTGTAGATGGCGGTTTTCAAGGGGCATTCCGACAAGAAGGTCGTTTATAAGCTTGTTCTTGTCCACAGTGCCCAGGCCAATAGATTTGAAATGATAGCTTCTGTCGGATGAGGCAATCTCTATATCTCTGGCTTCGGACTGTACATATTCATCAAGATCAATTCCGACCTTTTGGAGGTAGTTCCGCATGGAATGGAGGTTAACTGCATATCCACACGGTAGATAGAAATCCGATCTCCTTGGTTCATACCCTACCACTTCCATACCCTCGCCGAATAACCTTCTCAGCAGATATGATCCGGAGACACCCAGGCCGGCAATGGAAATCAATTTATCACCTGTTGGGCGCTATAGCACTGTGAAGATAATGAAACATCTCATTAAGATTGCCTACGATGGAAGCGGTTTTACGGGATACCAAAAAGGAAACGGATCGAGAAGCGTTGAGGATTGTATTATTAGGTCTCTTGCAGAAAGTGGGATAATATGCAGCATTCGGTCTGCTGGCAGGACAGACAGGGGGGTAAGTGCTATTTCCAATTGCATCGAGGTTGTTTCGGATGCATCCGCTGGTGCCATCACAGGTATTCTGGGATCGAGGTATGACGACCTATTCCCCGTAGCCCATGCATATGTGGAGGATAACTTCAATGTCAGGCATTGTGATACCAAATGGTACAGATATATTGTTGACGGAAAAGTGGATATTCCTGTTCTGGAGAAAGTCCTGAAGAAATTCCAGGGGACACATGACTTCCGAAATTTCTGCCGCAGGGATGAGAGAAACACAGTAAGGACAATCGATTCGATTGAAGTGTTGTCATTAAATGGGCAAGTTGCAGTAGACTTTCATGGTCAGAGTTTTGTATGGCAACAAATCAGGACAATCATGGGATACGCGCTTGAAATTGCCAAGACCGGAGGCATTAATCAGGATCCTTTCTCGGGGAATGAGAGATACGGAAAACCAGCGCCACCAGAAAATCTCATCCTGATGGATGTTGTCTATCATAACGTGGAATTCAGGAAATTCAGGAGCCCTTCAATGTTGAAGAGAATTGACCGGCTTCTTACGCGTGCAATGAGAAGGCAGTTTCTAATGTCAAACATATTGCAATTGGTTGAAAAATGAATTTCAGGCTTGTGGAAATGCCCATTGTTCTTTAGAGATGATGCAATGTTACATGCAACCGAATTTGCGCGAATGAAATGGTAGAGTAAAGAGGTAATCATCGGATGAAGTTTGCAGAGGTATCGGAAACATTCGAGGAAATGACCCGGACAACGAAAAGGCTTGAACTAAGCGCTCTCCTCTCTGGTCTCTTCAGGAAGGCGGGCGACGATCTCAAGACAATATGTTATTTGTTGGAAGGAAAACTGCTGCCAGACTACTTTGGGCTGGAAACCGGCATGTCGGATAAGTTAATCCTGGAGGCACTTTCAAAGGAATATGGGATTCAGAAGCCAGATCTCGAAAGACAGTTCGCGAAGCTCGGAGACCTTGGCACCCTGGCTGAATCACTGGGCGCACACAGGGTGCAGTCAGGGTTATTTGCAAGTGACCTCACCGTGTCAACGGTTTATTCTACTTTTATGAAAATCGCAGAAACCAGTGGGAAGGGCAGTGTTTCGCAGAGGATAGGTCTTTTTGAACGCCTCATAAGGAATTCTACACCACTTGAGGCAAAGTACATCACCAGGATCCTCACCGGGAAACTGAGGCTGGGAGTATCTGACTCGACTATACTGAAGGCACTTTGCGAGGCATTCGCGTCTCCTGAGGACGCGGAGCAGATCGAGATAGCATTCAACTTCCATCCCGATATGGGACTGATCGCTGAGATGTTGAGGGATGGCAAGTTGAGTGAGATTAAGAGAGCCGGCCCTGACCTTATGATACCTGCAAAGGTCATGCTTGCAGAACGTTTGCCTTCTCTTTCAGAAATCCTGGAAAAGATGGGTGGCAGGGCTGCGTTTGAATACAAGTACGACGGGATGAGGGTCCAGATCCACAAGAAGGGAGACTTAGTAAAGATATTCTCCAGAGGAAGTGAAGAAACCACGCCTAATTTCCCTGACATAGTCAAGGCAACGGTCAAGACTTTTCCCGGCAAGGATCTAATCATCGACGGTGAAGCTGTTCCCTTCAATCCTGAGACCGGAGAAATGTACCCATTCCAGGTGGTTTCACAGCGTAGAGGGCGTATATATAATCTTGACGAGATGAGCAAGGACATACCTCTTACAATCTTCCTGTTCGATATACTCTATCTTAACGGGAAGTCAACCGTGATGGAGAGCTATCCGCAGCGAAGGGAACTCCTTGGTTCAACGTTCATTGAAAACGACCAGTTCAAGCTTGCAACTGCCCTCGTGTCATCAGAAATAAAGGAAATAGAGTCGTTCTTCGAGAGGGCTATTTCGGATGGATGCGAGGGAATCGTCGCTAAGAACGTTAGCGAGGCGTCTACTTACAGGGCTGGAGCAAGGGGATGGCTATGGATAAAGTTCAAGAGAGATTACCGGAAGGAACTGGGCGATTCTCTTGATCTTGTTGTAGTCGGTGCGTTCAGCGGCCATGGAAGAAGGAAGGGCACCTATGGCGCATTGCTTCTTGCCAGCTATAACTCTGATGAGGATGTCTTTGAAAGCGTCTGCAAACTTGGCACTGGATTCAAGGACGAGGTCCTGTTCAGCCTGCCGCGGATGATGGAAACCTTTTTGGTGAAGGATAAGCCGCCACGAGTAACTTCCGGGCTTGTCCCGGACTACTGGATATATCCGTCATTGGTACTTGAGGTGGTAGGTGCAGAGATAACAATAAGTCCAGTGCACAACTGCGCTTTCGGAAAACTTGCCCCTGATGCAGGGCTTGCACTAAGGTTTCCACGATTTACAGGTCGCTTCAGGGATGACAAGAAACCAGAGGATGCAACCTCTACCCAAGAGATAATTGAAATGTACCAAAACCAGAAAAAAACATTGGAAAGGACCCAGGCCTGAGTCCTTCCATTATGGTTTAATCGTCTGAATGGCCAGAAGAGTCTCCGCCCCTAGAGCGACCTCTGTCGCCATAGCCGGATCCGCCCCTTCTGTATCCGCCACCGCCGCCACTTCCGCCGAAGTTTCCTCCACGCTTGTAGTAGCCCGGTCTGTACTGGTTTTCGTACTCTTTCTCGCTCATGTCGAGGCTCTCATTGACTTCCTTGATCTCTTCGGTTCCAGGGTTGAGTGAGCCGTACTTCCCGACATTGAGTCTCATGTGTCCCCTTACAAGGGATATGTAACCATTGTCGATATAAACTGTGCCAAGGTCCTTAGCCTGGTCTATTTGGTCTCCCCACAGTGACAGGATAATCTTTCCGGTTTCATCACCGACGACTACTTCTGACACTGTCTTCTCTTCACCGAATCTCGTGGTTATGGCTTTTGCTTCTCCGACCGATAATACCTTTCCCAGAACATTTACTCTCCTGGAGGAAGGTGTAAGGTCTTTAATTTTTGTGGCGCCTTCCATCTTATTACTTCCTTCGTCTTGGTAAAAGACAATGCTTCATTTATTATTGCTATTTAAGGTTGTTGTGGCAGAATACAGAATATATTGCCGGATGTAAACTTTGGCCTGAGTTGATTTTCGGAAGAATGATTCATATTTTGGTTGGGTAATCTCTGGGAAAGTATATGTCCTGTATCTGAATTGAACCGGATGCAAGATTTGCCATACGTTTTAGTAACAGGAGGCTCCAGGGGGATCGGACGTGAGATCTCAAAGAAACTAGCGGACGAGGGAAAGAACATTATAATCCATTACAACCGTAATTCACAGGAGGCAGAGAAGGTGAGAGATTACTGCGAGGGCAAAGGCGTCAAAACGTTGGCCGTCTCAGCAGATCTGTCCTCGGTTGAGGGGATATCAGTGATCAGGAAGTTTGTCCAGGACAACGCAGGATCGCTCAGCGGGCTTGTCAACGCTGCAGGAATTTACGAGGGGAACCAGCTGAATGAGATCACGGTGGAAGAATGGGAAAGCGTATTGAGCGTCAATCTCATGCCAGTTGTCTTTCTGACAAGAGAATTGGTTCCGATGCTGGAAAAGGGAAGAAGCCCAGCAGTGGTCAACATTTCATCAGTTCTGGGTTTGAAGAATGATATCTACGGGCTTTCATACCAGGCAAGCAAGGCTGCCATCATACACATTTCCAGGTCTCTGGCTAAGGCCTTGGCCCCCGCAATCAGGGTAAATTCCGTCTCCCCGGGTTTCATCATGACTGACATGAACAGGGATGGTTGGGAAGACAGTCACTTCAGAGGCAAGGTTGAAAAAATCACCCCAATGGGAAGATGGGGAAAAGTCGAAGACATCGCGGAAATGGTTTGCTTTCTGCTGTCGGATAAGGCTTCCTTCATCACAGGCTCTAATTTTGTCGTGGATGGCGGGATCTCAATCTGATTTGGGGAATTATTTAGCAGCCTTTTTTATTTGCGTGAAAATTAGGATATTACTGCTCTCCATCCATCTTGCGGTCATCCTGACCAGCAGGGTCTTCATTTACTTGTCCACCGGCTATTGGAGCACCCAAGAAATCAAGTTGATCTGGCAATGAAGCCTAAAGAGCATTCAAAGGAGAATTGCTCTGCATGGGGCTGCATCCTGGAACATCTTCAGCGGGAGACATATCAGGTCATAGTCGCCAGGCGCAACGTTTGCCATGACTAATCCTTCTAAGATCAGGATGTCAGCCCTCATCAGGATCTTGTGAACCTCAAATTGTCAGAACCGAAGGCGTCCACTGACAGGTAATCGACTCCTACCAGTTTCGTACCATCTTCTACCAACCTTTCTGCACCTTCCGCTGAGAGATGCGCAAAAGATTTTTCAAAGGCATTGTATCTCTCGGAGTTCCCCGTCTTGAAGAGAACGAATGCCTGGTGCTTCTTCGGTATGTCCTCTGCATCGATGACCGGATCCATGCATTCTATGACAGTTGCCTTTCCAAGGAACCTCTCCATTGGGTAATCCCCAACTTTCTTCCCATCACGGATCATGTGAAACGGAGCATCGAAATGAGTGCCAGTATGGGTCTCCATGAGTACTCTGGTAATGTGAAGTCCGTCGTTCTCGTGAGTGCGGTATGGGTATTCTTCATAGGGCGCATCCCCAGGATAGGTTACCATGCCATTCCTGAGTGGCAACGATATGTCAATCATTACCCAATTAAACGCAGCAAGCAATAAGTGGTTTTGTCCGTCTAAGTGGAACTGTTCCCAGGAGATACCTTCCCCCGCCTGGCTCCAGATCTGTCCGGAATCAGCAGGACAAACGGGATTGATATGGCTCCAAAAACTGCTGCAACCCAGTATGAGATATAGATTGAGTATGAGTTGGCCAGGTAGGTGATAATGGAGATTCCAGCCGCCCCTCCAAGGGTGCTTCCAATACCCCAGATTATTGCATTAGCCCTGCTTGCCATCGAGGAAGCCACCTGCTGCGATGCATAACCCAGCAGGACGGGAAAGCCGGTGAATCCAACCAGGTTGAACATGGCATAGAATGCGACAACCAGTACAACGGATTCGCTGACAAGGAAAAGTACAAGAAACGCAACAGTCAGGATACCCGTAATCAGCGTGGTCATCTTCCCTCCAAGAGATGATGTGGCCCTGCCAAATATTAACTGCCCTGCAACCGGTGGGATGAATGAGAGGGTAAGTATGTCAGAAGTCAGGGTTGGAGAGTGTACCATGGAATCGAAATACTCGCCCATGAAAATCGTGACTCCGGAGATAACCATGGATCTCAGGAAAACCGCAATGGTCAAGATTACAATAAAAGCCCCAATTTTTTCCACAGTGGCAGTCTCGACTCTTCCTGCCTTTTGTACCTTCGCTTCTCGACGGGTTTCCCTCCTGAACTTGCCTATGGAAAAATAGATCAGCAGTGAAAAACCAAGTATGGATAAGAGCAGGTAGGTGAACGCAGTGTAAATGTTACCTATGCTCACAAGGATCCCGAAAACAGCCGGGGTTGCAGCCCTCCCTATGCTGCCAATTGAACCATTTATGCCAAGGTAACTTGGGGATTTTTCTGCATACACCGACTTCAATATGGAGGCACCAAGGGGATGGTAAAAAGCCTGCCCTACTCCTAGGAGAGAAGCAGCAGAAAAGATCAGCGTAAACCAGTATGCAGGAAATACAAATGGAAGAGCAAACAGGATTACTGCACCCCCCTGAACCAGAAGTCCAAGCACCATTAACGGGGCATCCGCCCCAGTTCTGTCAGCCCATCTTCCAATGGGGGTGCTGAGTAAGCCGGACAAAATGTTCACAATAACGGCACCATAACCGATCACGAACGGGTTTACGCCTGGTAGAACCTTGTAATAAACAATCAGGAGGGTGATAAGAAGGAAGTTCCCGTCATTCACGAAGTGAGCGATTGACGTTGAAGCAAGGTATTTCATCCCAGCAGGACGGTTTTCCGGCTCCGAGAGAGTCAATGAGCGGAATCCCACCTTTCTACTAAAACGTTGTGAGTAAGGTTCTGCAAACGTTTATTAGAGAAATCCTGCTGCATAACAGGATGATCTCTGACCCATATGGGAGGGCGGTGACAAGCCTCAGGATCCAGTTGAATACAGTATGCAATTTCAAGTGCTTTTTCTGTCATATGGAAGGCACCGGCATCAATTCAGCTTCCATGAGCTTGGATGAACTGGAGAGCCTTGCAAGAATGGCCGCTAGGTTTGGGATCGGAAAGATAAAGTTTACGGGGGGAGAGCCTACTCTTCGCAGGGATATCGTGGATATCGTCAGAGTGACAAGGAAGCATATAGACGGCGAGATCTCGATGACGACCAACGGTACGAGGCTCAGGGCGCTGGCTGGGGATCTTAAGGATGCCGGCCTCGATAGGATCAATATTTCGTTACATTCCATTGACCGGGAAGGGTTTTCCTATATCACGGGAACCGACTCGCTGGATCAGGTACTGGACGGGATCAGGGCAGCTCAGGATGCGGGGCTTGGGCCAATAAAGCTAAACTTCGTAGTATTGAACGGGATAAACGTTGACCAGATCGAGAAGATGGTTGCGATCTCTGCAAGGGAAGATATCATTCTGCAGTTGATTGAATACGAGGTGCCTAGGGAGCTGGAAAACTCTGATGATTACCGGAGATATCACTATCCACTGGATGCCCTGGAAAATAATTTCTCCTCAGAAAGTCTTAGGACGATCAGGAATTCGCTTCATGATCGGCCTCAATATTATTTGAGAAGAGAAGAAGGCATTGCAAGAGTTGAGGTCGTCCAGCCAATGAGAAATTATCATTTCTGTGATAATTGCACAAGGATGCGCGTAACTTCTGCCGGTTACTTCAAGCCGTGCCTTATGAGGAGTGACAACTATACCAGGTTTATTGACTTGCTAAGGAACAGGAAGGACGACGACAGCCTTGACAACGCTTTCAGAAGGTCGGTAAAAACCAGGGAACCATACTGGAAAAGGGAGGACACTGTTGATAGTCAGGTACTTTGCGAGATTCCGGGAAGCAGCAGGAAAGGAAAAGGAAGTAATTGAGATAGGGCCGCATTCTACGGTCTCACGGGCCATGGAAACAATAAGGATGATGCACCCCTGGCTCGCCAAGGAGCAGAATGTCCTGATCGCCGTGAACGCGACTTACGCGAAGCCGGATGATCGAATCTCGGACAGCGATGAGCTAGCAATATTCCCTGCGGTCAGTGGCGGGTAGGGTGTACTAATCTCTCCATTTCTCTTTTTCCGGGAATACGTCTTTTTTCCAGATAGGCACTTCGCTCTTGATTCTGTCAATGATCTCACTGCACCCTGCAAAAGCATCTTTCCGGTGCATGGAACTCACTCCAACAGCCACTGATATTTCCCCTGGGAAGAGTCTCCCAATTCTGTGTATGACTGCAACGCATCTTAGATTGTGTTTTTCAGTAGCCTCCTGTGAAATCCTAACTATGGTCGATTTCGCCATTTCTTCGTAAGCTTCGTAGACCAGTGCCTCAACCTCGCCATATTCAGAGACCTTCCTTACCACACCTGAAAAAAGTACCTCCGCGCCTGGATCCCCATCTGAAATAAATTTCAGGATCTCATTTAGATCAATTTGATTTTCCTGAATTCTGACTAGCACCAATAGGAAACCCGGATTGGCATATTAGCGTCACTGATTCAGACTCCAGCGAGAATGGATTTATAACAGAGATTCAAAGTAATGGTCTCTGACCAATGACCAGATCCGCGCAGGAAGGTGACTGACTTCGAGAGAGGCCAGCTCACCAGCATGACGCTCTCAGCCAGGCTGGAAAACCCCCTTGATCCCCCTGTGTGAATGAGATATCGAAATCAGCCGGATGGAATTCACCCCAATCAGATCAAGCATAACGAGCAGTAACATCATCGAGGCATGCGGTGTTTTACAAAATGGTCTAATTCTCTTCGACGCTTGTCCGGAGGAAACCTAACGCCATGAAACAACGCCACTCGTGTATGAGATACCGTGCCGATCTCATACCGAGCCAATAGTTTGAACGGAAACCCTCAAATTTTGAGATTCCTGAATTCACTTGCTTGGTTTGATTGCATGTCCTGGTTAATAGGGTAGATTCCACAGCAAGGGCTCAAGGTGTGTTGCCATTAAAAAGAATCAGAATCACGATTCTGAGTCCCAATGTTCGGGATGCCAAGTTTGTCTCAGATCTTTTTCTCCCTTAACTCTACAATTAATCCCACGAGCCATGAGCTTGTGCTGAGGTTCACAGGCATAAAAAAACACAATCTAGGTTTGAGCACACCCTGCGAACAAGACCGCGTGCTTCGTGAACATCACAACCAGAAAATATGGCCGAGAAGGTGCTCGCCTGCACTTACAGAAGACCAGAACTGCAGTTATGAGGCTTCATTTAATCAACTTCCCTGCATTCTCATGTCATTTCAAATTGGGTCATCATGAAGTCAAACAGTGATATAGTCATTGGAGAAGCCAGGGAAATTCTGGATCATCTTTTCTCATTTCGCACAGAGCACGAAAAAATACCCATCCTCTCTGCCATTGACCGTGTCGCCGCGTCACGTGTTGATGCAACGCATGATTCTCCACCCTATCCCCGATCCGCGATGGATGGGTATGCAGTGAGAAGTACAGACATTTCCAGAGTGGATGGAGGGGGCAGAGTAACCCTGGAACTACAGGGGGAAATCGTCATAGGAACGGCCCCAAGACGCTATTCTGGAACAGGGATTTGTGTCAGGATCCCAACAGGGGGGTCGATCCCGGATCCATTTGATACAGTGGTTCCCGTGGAATATGCAAGTGAGCAGGAAGGGAGAGTGGAGATCCTGAAGTCTTTCCCGCGCGGAAGCAACATTGACCAGAGGGGAACGTACCACT
The DNA here is from genome assembly GCA_021817735.1 of Thermoplasmata archaeon. Classification (GTDB taxonomy): domain Archaea; phylum Thermoplasmatota; class Thermoplasmata; order Thermoplasmatales; family Thermoplasmataceae; genus JAKAFX01. The sequence goes on from JAKAFX010000003.1 coordinate 40,179, forward strand.
CGAAAGGAAGTACCATCCTGGAAAAGGGGAAGATCATCTCTTCTGGGGATGTTGCAGTCCTATCCTCTGAAGGACTCATGGAGGTCGAAGTGGTAAAGAGATTGAGTGTGGGAGTCCTTGCTACCGGGAATGAACTTGTTCCAATCGGGGACTCAGGGAATGAAGAGAGTACCTATAACTCTAATACACAGGGAATCCGCACTATGCTCGAGGAAACAGGGAACTTCCAAGTCACAGACTACGGTATAGCCAGAGATGAACCTGAATTGCTGAAGGAAACCATAAAAAAGATTGCCTCGGAAAACATGATTGTTATCACTACCGGTGGGACATCTGCAGGTAGGCACGACTATGTGCCGGAAGCTATCTCCCAGGCGATTGGAAGGAAAGCTGCATTTCATGGGATAAGAATGAAGCCCGGAGCTCCATCTCTGTTTTCCACAGACGGTACCCATTTTGCAATAGGCCTGCCAGGTACGCCAGTGTCATCATACTTGGTGATGCGTGAACTGTTCCTCCCGGTAATAATGGAAAAAATCGGGGCGAAGAACGCCAGCATCTCATGGGTCGTCGAACTTGCCAAGGATGCGAGGATTTCCAGGGGCAAGTTCAACATAGTCCCTGTCAGGATAAACTGGGAAGAAGACCACCCCAGAGCCTATCCCGTGCAGGGCTCATCATCTTCATTAATTAGAATTTCTGCCTCAAACGGTTATTTCACTAGCGATGGGGATACTGCTTCTATCCCGGAGGGTTCGAGGATCAGGGTTAAGCCGCTCAGATGGGTTTCATTCTGAACAATCTTCGGTGGTTGGGATATCAGAAAGATAATTCACATTGCGGAAATGCTTTTCCTGGTCTGCGGAAATGCGGTAAAACTGGTGAGGAATCATGGATATGTATTCTCTTAGACTTAGCTTACCGTCTTCGATGTTTTGCCGAAGGAAAGTGGCAGTGCTGGCCGTATATATAGCATGAAGGGGCTCTATCAGTCCAGAATTATGCACAGGAACCATTGAAATGCCTCCATATGTTTGGGCCATTGAATCGACAATCTCACTTGATATGCATGGCATGTCCCCTGCAATCGCAAATATATCACCAAATTCCCGAAGCGCAGCAAGAACGGAATTTGCAATGGAACCAGTTGTATCATCCAGTTGGAAATGGCAAAGGTCTGACCTTACAGAAGGGTCTCTTGAGTAGATCAGTACTCTTTTCACATGTTTGGCATTTCTCAGCCTTGAGACAACAAGATCTATTATGGGAACCCCGTTCATGAGCGCTCGATGCTTCCCGGGGAATCTCTCACTCTTCTTTACGAATACAACTGCAGTGAGGGTTTCCCGCACATTATTCACAACCTGCAAATGAAAATCCAATCTTCACCATCAAGCTCGACCGTTATGATTTCCCCAGGCAATTCTCTCTCCATGTGAATAAACATTGAATCTTCCATCGCGAACAAAGCAAATCAGTGTGATCCCAAATGCCTCGGCAGTCTCTATGGCCAGTGAGGATGGAGCGGAGATGGATGAAACCACCGGTATGCCCATGCACACCGCCTTCTGGACTATTTCAAAGCCAGCTCTGCCACTAACCTGGAGTATGAGATCTTCCTTTCCAATTATCCCATTAAGCAGCATATGTCCTGCTATCTTGTCAACCGCATTGTGTCTGCCGATGTCTTCCCGGACTACAACCAGGCTACCGTCGTGTTGAAACAGTCCTGCCGCATGAATCCCTCCAGTTCTTGAGAATACATTCTGCCCTGACCTCATCTTCTCAGGAAGCCCTTCTATAACTGAACTCCTGATTAAAGATTCAGAGTGGACAATTTTGTTCCCTCTCAGGTAAAGCTCATTTATGGAACTCTTGCCACATATTCCACAACTTGAATTGACATTGAATCTCCTTTCTTGAAGATCCATCCTCGCACTACCAGCAAGACTCGCAAGGACCATATTGCCATCCTTCCCTTCGCCAGAATGTTCGTAGCCAATTGAAAGAATCTCCTCACCGGACGAAATGATTCCTTCAGTATACAGAAAGCCTGCGGCAAGCTCAATGTCCATTGCAGGGGTGCGCATTATCACCGCAAGATCTGTCCTCCTGCCTTCGCATTCCACTACTATCTGAAGTGGTTCCTCCACGGTAACCCAGTCTTTCCTGCGTTCTGGAATGCCCTTCGAGAAAGATATTATTTCTCGTCTTATGCCAGCTCTTTCAAAATCCGATCTCATTCCGCCCATCACCCCTCCTTGGAATGATGCCCTGCAGCTTGAATAGGGTTCTCATGACAGCAATGATGCCATGGTTTCCTATATTTTCAAATTGGAAGAATCCCAAGGAAGGGTCATCAGCTCCAATCAGCGCTGTACGGTATATGGTCACTCCGGACCAAAGTTTAGCAATTTCATAACACTAATCCGGAAGAAAATTGACTGGATTATCGTTTTTGGAGGCATGTATCCCTCGTGCGGTGGATCAACGAAAGGCAATGTATCGCCCTGTAATTTCCCAGCTGCCACCTTATCGTTTCCCTTCATGTTTTGTAAGTGGGATATAATCTTCCCTCTTCCACTTCTCTTCCACCATTACTCCCTTCTGCGGCCTTGGTTTTCCCCACCTGAAGTTATTTCGAGGGAGCGGTGAAGAGGATTTCTCACCCTGAATCTTCTCTATCCTTACTGGTATGTCCTTGTACGAAGGAGTTCCAGAATCCTCATCCCAGATACGGCCAGTAAGTATGTTAACAGCCTGGTCTCCGGAATCATTCATCGGCATGTAGAGCTCTTTACCGGACACCCTATCCGTGACCAGCGCCTTAGTCTTTAGTGAACCCCACCTTGAAGTCACCCTGATGGTGTCACCGCTCTCAATACCCCTCTTTGCGGCTAATTCAGGAGGCACTTCAAGAAAGGTGGTTGGAGAGATCTTCTTTATCCCTTCAGTCCTGTACGTTTCATTTCCCTCATGGAAGTGTTCAAGTAACCTCCCGCTGTTCAAGTAAAGGTCATAATCCTCATTCACGTCAAGCCTGCCATCCCATCCTACCTGGTAAAGGACAGCTTTCCCATCTGGGAAATTGAACTTTTCAGTGTACAGCAACGGAGAATCTTTGCCATCTGGAGCAACTGGCCACTGCAGACTTCTATAACCTTCCAGTCGCTTGTAGTTCACCCCAGCAAACATAGGCGCGAGCGAGGAGATCTCGTCCATTATTTCAGACGGGTGGCTGTAGTTCCAGTTGGTTCCAAGTTCCCGCGCTATGCTGATCGCAATCTGCCAGTCCGGCCTTGTTCCCGGAAGAGGATCCATCACCCGATATATCCTCTGAACCCTTCTTTCGGTGTTTACGAATGTCCCATCCTTCTCCACTGAAACCGCAGATGGAAGGACAACGTCAGCAAACTTGGCCGTCTCAGTAAAGAATGGATCTATGACTGCAAGGAACTCAAGCTTTTCAAGGGCCCTTGATATATAACCGGAATCAGCTCCCGTAAGTACAAGCTCCTCTCCTACGACGAGCATCCCCCTGATCTTATCTTCCATTATGCCCTCCAGACAGCTGTTGTTGTTCAAGCCTGGTTTGTCCGGTAGACTGCAGTTCCAAGCCTTTTCGAACTTAATCCTCACATCTGGGTCAGTGACTTTCTGGTATCCTGGAAGGAATGCGTCCATCGAGCCAAAGTCACTTGTGCCCTGCACATTGTTATGCCCCCGCAGCGGGTAAGCTCCCGTCCCATTTTTCCCGTAGTTACCGGTGACAAGCAGCAGGTTTGAGATCGCAGTGGATGTGTCGCTTCCCTGATTGCCCTGGGTGACCCCCATTGCCCAAAGAATGCATGTTCCCCTGGATTCGTGTATCATCTCTGCGGTCTTGATCAGATAATTCTTGCCTATCCCGGTCATTTTCTCGGCATAATCTAGGGTGAACGTGTCGAGACTCCGCTTATACTCTTCGTAACCATTGACCCTTTCTTCCAGGAACTTATTGTCCTGCCACCCTTGGTCAATTATGTACTTGGTGACTGCTGAAAGCCATATCAGGTCGGTTCCCGGCTTTGGATGGAGTACCAGATCTGCCCTCCTTGCCATTTCGTGGTCCCTGATATCGGCAACTATTAGCTTCTGCCCATTCAATTTATGGGCCCGCTTGACCCTTGTTGCAAGTACTGGATGTGACTCTGCAGTGTTGCTTCCAACGGTGATCACCAGCCCAGCGCTGTAAATGTCGCTGATGGAGCCAGAATCACCCCCATAACCAACTGTCCTCCACAAACCAATGGTGGCTGGCGCCTGGCAGAAGCGGGAACTGTTATCAACGTTGTTGGTCCCGAGCACCTGCCTGGCAAGCTTCTGGAAAAGATAGGACTCCTCATTGGTTCCTTTGGATGATGAGATGACCATGATGGAGTCTCCTCCATATCTCTCTTTGATGCTCTTGAGGCGGTTAGATACTACCCTGATCGCTTCATCCCAGCTTGCAGGGACAAATTCACCTTCCTTTTTTATGAGAGGAGTGGTGAGGCGGTCCTGGCTATTGACGAATCCCCAGCCGAACTTTCCTTTCACGCATGTGGAAATCCCATTTGCGGGTGACTCCGGCCTAGGCTGTACCTTAAGGATCTCCCGTCCCTTGGTCCACATGTCGAAAGAGCAACCGACTCCACAGTAAGTGCATACCGTCTTCGTCTTCCTGATACTGGGCCCCCTCATTCTGGACTCAATCTCGCTAATTTTCATAACCGGAGCCATCCCAAGCAAAGGCTCGGTCTTCTTGACAATCTGTATCATCTTCTTCTTGGTCGACAGGTCCAGGGATGTAATCAGGCCGGCCTTGCCGAGCATTTCTTTCTCCATGAGTGCATTTACGGGGCATACTGTAACACAGTGGCCGCAGGATACGCATGAGGACTCTCCCGCTGCCACTCCTTCGTCCCAGATTACTCTAGGCCTCTCCAGTGACCAGTCAATGTGGATAGTCTCATTCACCTGGACATCCTGGCATGCTTCCACACACCTTCCACATAGTATGCACTGGTTCGGATCATAGACGTAGAAAGGATTGCTGCTGTCTACCTGGTAGGGCTTTGGTTCGAATGGATACTCCTGCCTGTTTATCTTAAGGTCCCTTACAGCATTATGGAGCTGGCAGTCGCCATTGTTGTTTTCACACAACGTACAGTAAAGTTCATGGTTCCGAAGGATCCTCTGAACTGCTTCCTGCCGCCTTCTGATAGATTCATTGCTGCTAACATCCACGTCCAGATCCGACCGGATTTCATGTGAGCAGGATCTTACAAAGCTACCGTCTCCCAGGCCGACAATACATGAATCACAGGTCTGAATGGGCCCCAGATTGGGCTGATAGCATATGTGTGGAATCTCTATGCCGTTCCGGACTAGTGCATTTAAGATGGTTTCCCCATCTTCTGCAAGAATGTTCTGTTTACCAACTTTCAGAGAGTGTCCATTCAATCAGTGTCACTCCGGCATCATTAAGGGTACGTTGCTGGAATTATGTGTAGGATCAATGTTCAATGACCTAATCTTACTTAACTATTATGTGGTAGCGTGACTCGAAGTGAATTGAACACAAGCGAAATCAGCAATCCATCAATGAACAGCCTTTCATCCAAAAATGAACAATGGGGCAAAAATGGACAAACGATCTGGCATGCTCATTATTGCATATACAGTAGTAATGGATACGAGAAAGTAATTCCACCTATAACACCGTGTAGCTGTGTTATGCGCCGATCTAAGCAAACTGATGGGTGGGTTGCTCCACACATTTTAGGTGCACTTTACTTATCATGAAACCGTCTAATAACGCCAAAAATGAATTCATCGATGTTGCCTAACGGCATAAAATCGTGCTCAGTAGCAGATCGGGGCATTATCAGGGCAGTCAATTCAGAGAATTCTCCAAGGAGGCTGTCTTAAATTGAAAAATCTCGAAAGGAGAAGCATCATAGAAGAATATGTGAGATCATATCCGGATTATGAGTCTGACAGGAGGCTTAAATATTCAATATCCGAGAAGTTGAAGGTCCCGCCGTCCAAGGTGCAGTCCGTGGTTTCATTTTTCGATCAGGGAAATCGCGAAAACAAAGTATGCTCAGGTCTTCCCTGCTACCTGAAGGGCAATGGCAAGGGTGGCTCGTCTTCTTCCCAGGCATCTTGCCTGGGCTATTGTGATAAAGCACCTGTAACAGAAAAGGACCACAGATTCTTTTCAATTGCCGGTGGGGAGACGTTGCCTCTTGAAGAGAGCAACAAAGATTATGTTGCGAATAACAGACAGGGAATAGACTCTTACATTGCAACAGGAGGTTACGGTACCCTTATAAAATGGACAGATGGAATGGACCTAATCTCGACCTTGGAGAAAACTGGGCTCAGGGGGATGGGAGGTGCCGGATTTCCTGTAGCCATGAAGTGGAAATCTTTCAGAAGCAGCATTGCTCGTGATGGCGTGCTCCTGGTAAATGCACACGAAGGAGAGCCAGGAACATTCAAGGACAGGATAATTCTCGAACTTACCCCTCATTCTGTGCTGGACGGGGCGCTTCTTGCAGCACTGTCAAACAGAATCAGAAAAGTGGTGATAGGAATCAAGAGTGAGTACGAGGGGGCAACGTTCAGCGTAAAAAAGGCTCTTGATGAATTCACCCAAAAGTTCAGCCCCAGCATTGGTTCCGGTAGATTTCCAGAAATTGAAATAATGTCCGTTCCAGGTTCCTATGTCACGGGGGAAGAAACAGCCCTTATGGAAGCCATTCAGGGAAATAGGGGAGAGCCAAGGTTGAGGCCACCCTTTCCAACTGAGGCAGGACTATACGGCACGCCCACACTTGTACATAACGCAGAAACTCTTGCTGCAATTTCAGAGATAGCACTCGGCGGGGACTTCACGAAGAGTTACTGCCTAACCGGCGACGTGAAGAGGCCAGGGATGTACCGAACAAAAATGGGAATCACCGCGAGGGATCTCGTAGAATCCAGTGGCGGCACCGAGACGGGAGATCTGAAAGCATTCATGCCGGGAGGGCTTTCAGGAGGCATATTGCCGCTTTCCAAGATCGATACACCGCTCGATTATGATTCCATGAGGAAGATCGGGGCAGGCCTTGGAACCGGTTCTGTGATTGCCCTTTCCAGGGACAGATGCATTGTGGACATAATGACTGAGGTCGAGGACTTCTTCAGGTTGGAGTCGTGCGGAAAATGCTTTCCTTGCAGGTACGGGACGGAGGGGCTATCCGGGCTTCTGCACAGGCTGAAAAACGGTCAGGCCAATGCAGCGGACGTAGAAGGCGGTAAGGAAGTTGCACAGACAATGATCGACGGCTCCATTTGTGCCCTCGGCCAGGCAGCTGGCAAGGTATTCCTCGACGCCATCAAGCACTTCGGCAATGAGTTCACGGATCATACAGAGAAAAAATGTGAGGCGAATGTTTGCAATTTCGGGAGGCGGGCAAATTGAATTTAACAATCGACGGAAAGCATCTTACCGTCAATGGAAAACAGTATATTGCAGACATAGCAAGAGAGGCAGGAATAGACATTCCAACCCTGTGCAGATATGAAGGTGAACAAAATGGGGTTTGCAGGCTGTGCATGGTGAAGGTAAGTGATTCTGCCAGACTGGTGCCATCTTGTTCCACAAAGGCAAAAGAAGGAATGGAAGTCACCACTGATTCAGATGAAATCAGGTCCTACCGCAGGACGTTGCTCTCAATGGTAATGGAGCACCATGACCAGCATGTGGGCCATACAAGAGAACGTTGCGATCTGGAAAAGTACTCTTCGATTTATTCGGCAACCCGCCGACAGAAAAATAGCGAATATAGGTCTGCAGACAGGAGCCATCCGGCAATAGATTTTGATCCAGGGCTATGCATAGCTTGCAGGAAGTGTGTCATTGCTTGCAATGATGAGCAGGGAAATAATGTGATTGCTGTAACCGGAAGAGGGATGTCTGTAGGAATCACGTTCGACGTGTGCGAGCCAATGGGATCATCCAGCTGTGTTTCTTGCGGCGCCTGCGTTGACGTATGCCCAACTGGCGCCCTTATTGAGAGAGACTGGGAGCCTGCGGACAGATCCGTAATCTCTACCTGCCCTTACTGTGGCGTAGGATGCACCATTGAATACGGTGTCAAGGGAGACCGGATAATATGGGCGAGGGGTGTGGCTGGAGATACTGCGAACGAAGGCAAGTTATGCGTCAAGGGAAAATTTGGATGGGAGTTCGAATCAAGTGCGGACAGGTTGCTTCACCCCCTGATCAGGAAGGAGGGAATTGAACGTGGTTCGCTGAATGGACGGGATATCTATGAGGTATTTCGGAAAGCTTCATGGGAAGAGGCACTTAGCCTAGTGGCCAATAAGATACGCGAAACAGCGCAAAAATACGGGCCGGAAATGATCGGCGGAATTGCAAGCGACCGGGGAACCAACGAGGATGTATACGCGTTCCAGAAGTTCATGCGAGCCACTATCGGCTCCGACAACCTGGATCAATCAGCCACACTCTGTCATGCACCTTCTGCTGCAATGCTCTCCTACGGGTTGGGCGCAGGTGCCTCCACTAATCCGATTCACGACGTCCTGAACTCTC
>JAKAFX010000004.1 GCA_021817735.1 Thermoplasmata archaeon
GGAGGCGATCAACCTGAGGCCGAATGATCCAAATTACCACTATTCCACAGGCATGTTCCTGCAGGACAAGGGAAGGCATGAGGAGGCCCTGGAAGAGTACAACCGGGCGATAGAGCTGGATCCGGACAATCCAAAATTCCGGTACCAGAAAGCGACACTACTGATAAAGATGAGAAGAACAACCGATGCTATTGCAGAACTTGATGCTGCAATTGCGGTGAGGCCAACCGAGGCTTCATATTACTTCCTGAAAGCCCAGGCCATGAAGAGAACAAGGAAGTACGATCTAGCCATGCAGGAGATTGACAAAGCAATCCAATTCGATCCGAACACTGCAGAGTACCACTTTGAAAAGGCCATACTCTGGAAGGACATGGATCATGTCGATGACGCAATAGCGGAGTTTGACGCTGCAATAAAAATTCAGCCTGACGGGGTAGACTACTATGAGGAAAAAGCTGACCTCCTAAGGGAGACCGGAAAGCTTGACGCTGCACTTAGCACGATGAAGAGCCTTACCGAGAGGGTTATGGGCAACCCCAGCGTGTGGCTGCATTATGCTGAAATTCTTTCGCTCAAGGAATCCGCAAAAGCTGCAATTGAGGAACTTGCTGCGTCTATCAAGGCAAAGCACGTTACTGCGAAACAGCTGTGCGAAGTAATGAAGGTCGAGGCCAAGAAGGATCTGGAGCTGTCTGTCCAGGAAATGATAAACGGATTCACGGACGAGTACTGCTGACAGGAGTGAACAGCCTGTTGGAAAGTTATAAATCGAAATCGATCATTCCCCACTAGGGTCCGTAGCTTAGCTAGGTAGAGCGATAGACTCTTAATCTATAGGTCGGGGGTTCGAACCCCTCCGGACCCGCTTGAATTTGTTCGGGTTCATCTGGACCCGGATTTATTCCTGTTTCAGTATAGCCATCTGATCCAATTGTTCATCATGTCCAACTTAAGTTCCTCTTTCGCGGATTGATGTTCGGATGCTTTCTGACTCCGATCACCGATTGAGCTATTTTTCATGCGTCATCTGTTCGCTGTGCACAAAGACCCAAGCCCGGTTGCGCGAAGGGAATCAAGCACCGTTTCAGAGCGAGCGTTTTTAGACATAATAGATATGATCGGACACACAAAATGATCAATATTGACCCGCTTTACTTGTTTGACGGGCTTGCTCCGATGATAATCAGCATATTTCTTGTGCTATTTTGGCGGTTGAAAAGGAGCCTTAAATGGATTGCACTTGCATATGCTCTACTGGCATATGGAGGTGCGATTGCACTGAAATATGCGATCCAGATTCCCACCATAAATTCGGTAATTGGCACGTTTGGAAGCCACAGCCCAGAACTTGCTTTATACTATGGGCTTCAGACCAGCGTGCTGGAAGTCGGCGGCGCATATCTGGTTGCGCTTTATGCCGTGAAGAAGAAGAACCTTGGACTGGCTGACTGTGCATCCTATGGAATCTCCCTGTCTTTCTGGGAAAATGGGATATTACTTGGTCTATTCACGTTTGTCAGCCTGCTGCTCGATTACCTGATCATCGGATCTGGAGGGGTGTTGGGCGGTGTTGTATATGACCAACTGATGAAGACATCCCCTGCACTATTTTACGGCCCTGCCCAGGCATGGTTCCTGGTGATACTGTCCGTTCTTGAGAGAATTTCGTCGTTGCTTGCCCATGTTGCCTGGGGGATTCTTACTCTGCTGGCGGCAACCACGCGCAGAAGACGCTATTTCTATATTGCATTGCCAATGGGAATGATTGATGCCATGGTACCCTATTCAAGCATGCTCGGGCTGGCTGCCTTCGAGTCTCTTCTTTTCGGGATATGCATTTCATTCCTGATCATCGCGGTCTTCCTGGAAACCAGAGTTATGTGGCAAGGATTCGAGATGAACGGAGAATGACTGGCACTTAATCCTGCGAGAATCTTGTGACCGCGGGACCTTACCCTGATCCTACCAAAACATTCCCTGAATGATTGGGGCCTGTGAAAATCCATTTCTGCTATATTTTCCATGAGTAAGAGTCATGAAATCGAAGCAGGCTGAGTTATAGCCTGAAGAATCATGCAGTGATACAGACCGGATACAAGCTTTGATCCTATTATTCCATTTGCTTATTTCTGAAATGGATCCTGAAACGGTCAATGCCGTGAAGAAGCCTGAACAGATTAACAGGAATAGAGATGCGGGGTATTATCCCGAACCGGTATCCCAGCGCGAAACGCCTGGAATTTTGGATCACACAATCGTGTGAAATGCAAGATCCCGCTTGTTTTTACCCGTACTGAAGACCTGATAGCTGTTCCAGAGAAAAATTCTTATTTATAATATCTCTTACATTTGAGTGAATAAAAATTTAAAGTTTTTCTATACTGTATTGATAGCCGTATTCCTTCTTGTTTCTGGGTCAGGGATCTTCCTTGCATCAAACTCTGATGTGATCCCTCTGGTTTCAAGCTCTACGGGATTCAGCACAACAATTGTCATACATAACAATCTCTCCAAGGCAACTCCTAGTCCCTATGATGAGATGATTGTTGTAAACAGCCTTAATTATTCAACATATGAGAATGCAAACCTGTCCAACATATGGTTTTCTAATGCTAATGGCGCCAGGATACCTTCATGGCTGCAGTCTGGAAATTCTAATTCTGATCACAATACCACGTACTGGTTAAGGATCAATTCATCTATTGCCGCCGGCGGGACTCTGCAGATTAGGATGAATTTCCTTCCGCTTGGAAGCTCGTCATTCAACAATTACTCCACAGGTGAAGCCCCGCAGTTCACCAACGTATATGGGATATATGACGATGGTTCTCACGTATTCAACTTTTACGACAATTTCTCTGGTACATCCATCAAGGGTTCAATATGGGCCAATGCCGTTAATTCTGGGTTCATTGTGAACAATGGAATAACGTTCACGTCGCAGTGCCACTTTCTGAATTCGACATTGAAATATAATTCCTCAGGCGAAGTTGAGGCCTACGGAATCATGAACACCCCGAACCTAACCGGCCAGACCTCTTTTTTCCTTGGTGGTGCAGGCTTCGGAAATCGCAATATCTCCTGTGCCTCTCCAGTCATGACCGCGGGATGGGCGGAGAACGATTCAAATATGCTCGGCCTCAGCGTCTGGAATGGTAACGGTGCTACTTACACATATAATGTCTCGAAATCGATCAACCCCAATGTAGATCATATCTTCGGAGTTGGGTACATAAATGGCAGCACTACAACAATATCAATTGACAATGTCCTACAGAATATCTCCCACACTCCACTGGGCATTCCCGGAAACAGGGGTCTCAACGTTGTAATGGGTTTTCAGAGTGGCAATTTCCCAGAGGTTAACCACTTCTACTGGATATTCGAAAGGAATGCTACTTCAGATGGCTACAACCTTCCTTATAATTTGCACCAGGCTTTCCCAGTAAGGATCATTGCATCCGGACTACCCGCAGGCAATGCCTGGAGTGTCAGTATACAGAATGTCGGCACATTCGGGTACGCGGTATCCGGGCAGGAATCCCTGGATCTGGTGAATGGTACATACAACCTGACTATTGCTGCCATGAACGGCTATATAGCATATCCAAGCACCCTGAACTTCACTGTTAATGGATCGCCGACCACCTTGTATGTCGCCTTCGAGTCTCCATCCAATAGATCTCTCATCGGAGCGGAAATGACTCTGTCTCCTTTGGGTCAATCTTTTGGGCCTTTCCCATTATCTTATCCAGGTTATAATCTCCAGGAATTTCCAGCACCACTTGGCTACACAGCAATGGCCCTAGACAATAACTCCAATAGCCTCTTCATAAGTTTCTACTCTTTTGGCGGCGGAGGGATTGCTGATATCAATCTCACCAGTGGTACAGAACAGGTGCGGCTGCTGAGTAACTTCACAACCCAGCTTGGGATGTACTATAACCCGTCGAATGGATATCTGTATGCACCTAACCAGAATGGACTTTCGATTATTGACGCTTCCAATTTTCATTTCGTGAAGAACGTGACTCTATCCCACACTACAGTGCTCTCGCTCACAGCAAGTACTGATGGCAGCATAATTTATCTCCTTTCTGATAACACGACCGGGAAGGCAAATATTACCAGCATAAACCAGACTGGCAAGATCCTTGGAAATCTCAGTTTCCCCGGTTTCGAGTCCAATAGCTTACAAATCGGCAACCTCATTGAACCCCCTGTGTATTTCAATGGAGACCTGATTGTAACAAACAATACTGGAATCTTCAGTTTCAATTTAACGGGAGGAGCTGAGAACTTTGTGCAGGCTCCTCCAAAGTACGAACCGCTCTCGTTACTTCCATACGGGAGCTCCGGTGATTTCCTGGTTGGTGGCAACAACGGTAGCCAGAAGAGCAGCTATGTATACAATGCAACCAACGGCAAATTCATCAGCGGCCCACCAATCAGTGGATTCATTACAGCATCCGCTTACAACAGCTTCAGCGGTGACTACTACTTCTGGTCTGGATCTAACACTCTGTTTTCCGGTAACATTACGGAAGTCAATCCGACCACAGGAAAGATTCTTGCAGTATCACCTGCGCCCGCTTTGACAAGCATGCTGCTGTTTGATCCCAGTTCACAGTCACTTTTCGCCATGGATTATTTTGTTGATTTTTCCTATGGGGCCATTTCAATGATATACGAATACAGTGTTCAGCATGATTACAAGGCTACTTTCACTGAAAACGGGCTGGGATCTGGCGCATGGTATGTGAATGTGACCGGCGAGCCTAGCTCCGGTCCAATCTATGGCAACACATACTCCACTTACCTACCCAATGGAACCTATTCATACTCAGTATCGGCAGCTGATAAGCAGTACTCACCTTCCTTTTCCTCGACTTTCACCATTTCTGGGAACCCCATGACCGAGCCAACAGCCTTCTCTCTGGTGAATTATACTGTAACGTTCATTGAAAGCGGGCTGCCCTCCGGCACTTGGTACGTCAACCTTTCTGGAACGCTGGTGAGTGCCTCAGCGGGATATACAATTTCCTATAATGAGCCAAATAATACTTACTCAGTCCACATCTATACGGATAACAAGCTCTATCACCTGTCTTCATACTCGGGATCGGTAGCTGTCAGTGGTAAGAGCATTACTATAACGGTATCCTTTGTCCCAACCACATACAGTTACACTTTCATTGAGAGCGGCTTACCTGCAAACTCGACGTGGACCATAACAATCGATAACGTCAGCCATAGCGTAAATGGCTCAACCTATGTTGCCCAGCTCCAGAATGGGACATATCACTACAGTGTTTCTGCAGGAGGCTACAGTGCAAACAACCAGACCGGAACCATCGAAGTTTCAGGAGGAGCCAATACAACCCACGTCACTTTCTCCAGGATCCCCTCATATGGGACGTATTACCTTGCTGGTGGCGGCATTGCGGCTGCTGCGGTGATCATAGCTGCCCTGTTGTGGTGGAGGAGAAAGGGGCAGTCTAAGTAGTAACCAAATGGAAAGAACCTTGTGAGGGTACCAATTCCCCTCTACAGGTTCCAATTTCCTAACTCAACACCCATGGTGGCGGGTGAAGTGTGTTCTGAAATGGGCTATCTGACGAGAGCCAATGTAAGCGAGCAAAGCCATTAAAAACCCCGGGTTGAACGCGGGGGATTCTAAGAATGACGATTCAAATAGCAGGACCTTTTCAGTCCATGCGACCATCGTCGGTGAACCCCCTGATTTCAAAGATTTCCTTCACGTCAGGAAACGGTTGGTTCAGAGCATGGCTCCTGTTGAGCCAGGTCACACAGTCCCCTTCGGTTTGATCTGCCCAAATACCATTCCTCGCATCCTCATTGCAAGCATCGTTTCTTTACCAGTCATTCAACGGCTCAAGTAACCTATTGTTTACAATGCCCTTTTTCATTTCAGTAAGGAAACCATCAAAGATTACGTCTAACTTTTTCCTTTTCCATTCGCGATAGAAGTTAGGAAATAATGAGCGAAACTGGGTTCCTTGTGTCCGTCCTGCCAACTTGAAACCGTTGAACAGGATCCTTTTCATTGAAACAACTAGATGTGACCCTGGCTGATCTCAAGTTAATTGAAGAACATCCGCCAGGAAAGGTTTCAAACCACATGAAAACCATTGAAAAGGAGTCCTCAATTTCAGAGCCTCCGGTTAATCAGTATTGTTGTGCTGAAGCGTTATAAAATCAAGAAACTGAAGACTTGATCCTTCAGAGGCAAATGAACCAAGATTATCTGCCACTTATGCATCAAGAGGGAATCATGGCGGGGGAAAACTATTTTGATCTTAGGTCTGCTGAAGAAACACTGGCCTGGCTCAAGGAGAAATTGGACTACCTAGAAGACCTTGGCCCGAAAGAAAGGAAGGCCATGGAGTCAGGTGACCTGGATTCTGCCGAGGAGATTTCCATTATGATCCAGGAAATTGTGGAAGAGATCATCGACAGGGGAATTGTGGTGCGTGATCAGTCCATGATGATATTTGACTTTCCGGCGATCATAAACAATATGCCGGCATATCTCTGCTGGCAGAGGGGAGAATTAGGCCTCTCCCACTGGCACTATCTTGATGAGGGATTTGCAGGCAGGAGAGAACTTACTGGAGAAGAGGCAATCATGGAGAGAACATGATATTTCGACCCTATGCTTCGATCCGATACAGGGATTATATCTGCAACGGACATGACTGGCCATGCCTGAAAAAATAAGATGCTCACACATTCTCGTGGAAAAGGAAGGTGTAGCAAAGGAGGTGCTTGGCAAGCTGGACAAGGGGGAGAGCTTCGCTAAACTGGCAATGGAGTACTCCATCGACGGGAGCAGGAAAAGAGGAGGCGACTTGGGTTACTTTGGAAGAGGGCAGATGGTTAAGGATTTCGAGAGGGCAGCGTTTGCATTGCAGAAGGGAGGCATTTCAGGAATAGTGAGAACTCAGTACGGATACCACATAATTAAGAGGACAGAATAAACGCAGAAATAGCCCGGCATTCTAGGCATTATGGCGCACATATTTCAATGCGTATCATGTTATTCTGGCAGTCAGAAAGAACACACCATGAAAGTTCTTCGTCTCGGTTGGCTCCATTAAGTTTTTAAATTGATAATCTATTGAATAGGGATGGAAATTTCTTCTGAGAACCAATACGAGGCCGTATTCAAGAAACCGTACCCGGAGTGGGCCAGGCGCGAGATCGTTATTCCGGACATATCCCTTGGCGAACTTCTGGATAGATCGACTTCCCAGTATGGAAACCGTGTTGCAATTTCGTTTTATGGTCGAGAGATCACGTATAATGAGTTCAGAACCTTGGTGGACAACATGGCAGGCTACCTTGCCGCATCCGGTGTTAGAAAGGGTGACCGTATTGCCATAATGCTGCCCAACATACCGCACTTCGCGATATTCTTCTTTGCAGTGGCAAAGGTGGGAGGTATAGTCGTGCAGACTAACCCACTATATACTCCAATAGAGCTTAAGCACCAGATCCATGATGCAGGAGCTGACACAATAGTCGTTATGGATGACTTTGTGGACAAGGCAATGTCGCTTTACCCCAACCCTATAACGAAGATCATTGTTGTTAAGGTCCAGGACTTCCTGCCATCGGGCCTTGCGTTCATGTACAGTCTTATCAAAGCCGTCAAGAGAACCGGGAAGAAGGTCAGGGAAGAGGGTGGTGTAAAGCTGTACAGCAGCATAATGAGCAAAGAGTACCCAGCTGCTCCGGCAGTCAACGTCAATCCCAAAGAAGATCCCATGGTCTTCCAGTATACCGGAGGGACAACTGGTGTGCCAAAGGCTGCAGTTCTAACCCACGAGAACCTGGTGTCAAATATCTATCAGGTTACAGAATGGATTCCGCCTAAATACAGAGATGGTATCTCATATCTCTCCGCGATCCCGTTTTTCCACGTTTACGGCATGATGACTGCCATGCTTACTCCGCTGGCTACCGGCTGCAGGGTAATCATGGTGCCTGATCCCAGGGATACCGATACCATACTGAAGACTATTCACAAGGAAAAACCCGATTCTTTCCCGGGCATACCCGCAATGTACCATTCTTTCCTGTCTCACAAAGATGTTGCAAAATATGACCTGAATTCCCTTAAGTTTTGCCTGTCTGGAGCTGCTCCACTCCCAAAGACCCTGCAAGACCAGTTCGAGGCAAAAACTGGGGCAGTGATAATTGAAGGTTATGGCCTAAGCGAGGCATCCCCGGTCACCAATGCAAATCCCCTGGATTCAACACTAAGAAGGATAGGATCCATTGGTCCCCCGGTGCCCAATACTCAGGAAAAGATCGTTGATCTTGAAACCGGCACCAAGGAAGTCCGAATTGGTGAGCCTGGAGAACTCATAATCAAAGGGCCGCAGGTCATGAAGGGATTCTGGAATAACCCGGAAGAGACGGGTAGGGCCCTGAAGGATGGATGGCTCCATACTGGGGATATCGCAAAAGTCGATGAGAATGGCTATGTCTATATCATTGACAGGAAGAAGGATATAATCATCGCAGGTGGCTACAATGTATATCCAAATGAGGTCGAGGAGGCCATACGGTCGTACCCCAAGGTAGAGGAAGTGGCCGTCGTTGGAGAGAAAGACGAGCACAGGGGAGAGACCGTTAAGGCATTCATCGTACTGAAGCAGGGGCAGCAGGCAACAAAAGAGGAGATAATAGAGCACTGCAGGAATTATCTTGCAGTATACAAGTTGCCGAGAATCATCGAATTCAGGGACTCCCTGCCAAAATCACTGATTGGGAAGATCCTCAGGAGACAGCTGCGAAATCAGTAAGACATCAGGAGATGAGATGGAGTATATTGCCTACATAGGCAATTATCACTCCAATTGAAATCATTGAAAGTGGCCATGTATACCTGTTCCCTTTCACTGATTTGGCTATGGCAAGCCCAGTCAAGCCAAGTGCAATTATGGCAGTTGCCAGCGAAAGAATGCCATTGTCTGGGAATGCGGTAGCTACAAGAAGGGGAAAGAAAGACCCGGAAAAACTGAAACCGCCAGATATCCCCGTCGAGACGAAGGCCTCCTCAAGTATATCTCTCCCGGGCTTGCTCCTGATCAGAAACATCGGGGATGAGAAACCAAGGTGCCTCGATATCCTGGCAAGTTCTTCCCTCAACGAGGAATATTCAGCCACAAAGTAACTGAAGCTGCCCACTAAAGCAGACCCCAGGGCAATCCTTATGGAAAGGATCAGGCTGATGGCACTGGCCTGAATAATATAATTTGTAGCCAGCATAAGGGTGGTGATTATCCCATCGGTAATCCCGATGGCCATGGGAAAAAGAAGACTGTTCCTCATAACCTTGTTTTCACGCTTGGTATAATCCTTGACCCGGTTGCAAGCTCATCGATAGAGTGCACGACGGAACCTGTATCCTCTATGGTGCTGATGAGCTGATCCACGTTTATTCTGGTACCTTCGATTGAGATTACCGTACCCATTGTCTCCATGTCTATCTCGTTGACTGATATGTTCAGGGCTTCAACTCCCTGGACGCTTTCTATTGCAGAGGCAAGCTCCATCAGGGTAGGCCTGTTGAGTGACTTATCAACGTCGAGCACTATTCTTCTTACGTTCATCTATATCTTCACTTAACCATAGATCAAAACAACGCGGTATCTCCCCACGAATGGTCTATACCGCCTTGTCGAAATTCACGTTTTGGTGTGATACCACTATCAGGAACTTGAATGTTAAATTTATCATAACCCGGGTGATTTCATTTGATGACTTTTACCATAATAGTCAATTTCAAGCACTACAAGCAGGCTTCTGGCCCGAGAAGCGAAGATTTGCTCAGGAACCTTATTACGTGCAGGAAAAAGCCGGAGACCAGTGTTTTATTCGCGGTTGGCCCGTCCGACCTGCGCAATGCTATTACAATAGCCCCAGGAAGGATAATTGCCCAGTCGGTCGACACCGTCTCCATGGGGGCGTTTACTGGCAGCCTCTCTGCTGAGTTTCTTCAGCAGGTAGGAATCTCGGGTTCCCTCTTGAACCATTCCGAGAAGCGGGTAGACAGGATCATTATCTCAAGACTTCTTGAAGGCGCAAAGGAAATGGGGTTCCCACTGTATATATGTGCGGAAAGTCTGGATGAAGTCAGATCATTCAGCGAAATGAAGCCAGATTTTATCGCTTATGAACCGCCAGAACTCATTGGAGGTGACGTGTCAGTGTCGAGTGCAAAGCCAGGTATCATATCCGAAGCGAGCGATATATGCCGGAAAAGCAATGTGAAACTATTAGTAGGAGCTGGCGTGAAAAACGCAGATGATGTACGCAGGTCCAGGCAACTTGGTGCCCAGGGGGTGCTTATTGCTTCAGGGATTGTGCTTTCAAGGGATCCAGCAACCGCGTTAAATTCATTAATAGAGGCTGCATAAGGTTGGGTTAAATGGCCAAGGATAAGGCGGAGCCCGTATTCGAGGAACCTGAGTTTGATGAGAAAGAGTTCCTCCGCAGTGAGAAGGAGAGAGCCAAGGGCATAATCATAATATTCCTCATTGGGGCGCTTCTTGGGTTATTCTCCGGTTACCTTCTTACAATAGGGCTGTGGTACTTTGGAGTTCTTCTTTTCTTCGTCATTGCCCTTTTCCTGAGGCAGATTTTTGGGATCCTCGGAGTTCCATTGCCAAAGAGGGCTTCACACTGGTTCTATCTCGTGATGGAGTACCTGATTATCTGGGTGGTTTTCTGGGTCATCTTCCTGAACCCTCCCCTTACAGTTGCATCCGGCCCTCAGATTTCCAGTCCCCAGTTTCAGATGTCAGATGGAACATGGCACACATTGAACCAGAGTGGTTCAAACACCTATGTCATTTACAATGGGTATTACAATCTTGGGGTTCACGTTTCATACATGAAGGCAATCACGTCTTATTCAGTCAGCGAGAGCTTGGGAACAAGTGTGTATTCGCTCACTTCTACTTACAATAATACTTCTGGCTACATCCAGTTCACGCTCCACGACGGAAAATTGATAAGCCAATCCGAACCTGCGGACATGACGATCACTGTATCAAGTGGGTCAATGAGCAACACAATGAATTTTGTCCTTATCTGAATTCTCACCCCTGTTCGTCCTTTGGACTTTCAGTTTTGGTGTGCCGAGCCTTATCCATTACCAGTCAACCTGTATCACGGGCCCATGAAAAGGCTAAATAAATCAAAGTCATCTCAGCAAACTGCGCAGGTGTAGTGTAGACTGGTCTAGCACGGAAGCCTTCCAAGCTTTCGACCCGGGTCCAAATCCCGGCACCTGCATTAATATTGAAGGAAGATTCAGGCCATCCTTAAGCGCCAGGAACTGTGTCCTGTTTTTATAAAGTTGGATAATCGTTAATATCTGAACGTATGAATGCTATTTGATCAGGATCACTTTCATTAACCCTGTATCAAGCCTTAGCCTACCTTGAATGCCTCTATCAAACCCCCGTCCTCTTCCAGATTTTATTATCTCTCACCACTGTGTCGTTGATTCTTTCTTGCCTTGTTCATTTTCCTTTTCGCACATCATGGGGTTCGCATGAGGCCTCTAACCCTGATAGACAGATCTTATTCTTCAAGCCATATGGACTCTCCGGCTTCTGGTTCACTGTTGACTGCATCTCCCCGTCATTAGGTGTTCATTTAACTCCTAATTTCCATTTCTTTTCCTTGGACCGGCCACGGAATTCAGGCAGACCTGCTCCATGGATAGGCGTAGGGGTGGCAGAAGATTCACTCAATGGAAATCAGGATCAGAGATTTCCTTTGCGGCAGTGATCTCCCTGAAGAACTCAATATCAGGAAAGGGACATTCAGGCAATACTGTAAATGACCCTTGAGGTATTCACGCTATCTTATGTTCTTGACACCCTGCAATTCGAAACGTACCTAATCTCTTCATCACTTCATCTGTATGCTCACACCTTCTCTGCGTAACCCGTCCAGAATGTACCCTACTGTCCCGGGATCAGAAGATAGGTTCTCCGGGGGAACAAGACCGCTTAACTGGGGATTCTTTCTTACCCAGAGTGCAACTAGGGCTGCAGTATGACCCGTGAGTCTTGACATTGACGACTTGTCACCTGATCCTCTATCCCTGAGTTCAACCTTGTGGGTTTTCCTGCCACTTGATATCAGGTCGAGAATGCAGGTATCCCTTGGATCAGAGTACCTGGCGAGAACCGATTCGGTGACTTTCCTGGGTGAAGGATTGCCTGATTCCTCAAAAAATCCCAAGTCTCGCAAGACTTTCATTCGCTCTAAGTGACCTGGATATCTAAGGGTAATCTCCCTCAGTTCCCTGATCTTCAGAGTTTTCAGCATGGTTCTCAATCCGTCGGAATAGAATCCCTCAAGTTTGCGGAACCCTGAAGGCTCATATTGGATCCTCTCTATCAGTGGATCCTTTTCCACGACCTTACCATCGAGGATTATCTTTGCAGTCCTTACATACTCATCAATAAGCCCTTCAACGCTCCAGGTTATGCTGTGCAAAAATGGTTCCTTTGGTTCCAATGGAAGCCCACCCACGAAGATGTCAATAGATTCGGCCCCCAGTTGCCGAACCATATGCCCGGCAAGAATGTTTGAGAGACCCGGAGCAAATCCACAATCTGGGATGTAGAGTGAATCACCGGAGAGGTACCTGGAGAATTGCATGGGGTTCTCCTGATAGAAGGATACATCTACGACCTTCTTTCCAGACTCGAGCAATAAAGAGACAGTTTTCTCAGCAATGCTCCCAGGAAGCGCAACTACGAATAGGTCACTTTCAGAAAGTAGCGCTGGATTTTCGTGAATTGATCCTGCAAAAGTGCTGCATGAATTCCATCCTTTCAGGGCTGCAGGATTGGGATCCACCAGCAAGCAATCGCCATACTGGGCAAGGTATGTTGCAATCTCCTTTCCTATGTGGCCTGCACCAATAACCACGATGTCCCTCATGACTGGGTAATTGCCTAGATCTGAAAACAGTTTCTGCCAGTATGATTAGTGAAAGATAACATTTATATCATACCAATGGTATATTGCTATCCATGGTACTCACTAGCATGAAGTACACCAGTCTCGTTGTAGTAGTTGCTCTGTTCTTCCTTGGTATCTGGGCCCCAGTACACTCAGAGCCTACGCACTCTGCAACAGTGCCACTTTCTACCACCGCTTCCTCAGGCACATACGTGATCCTTGTTCACGGATACAATCCGGGCGATACCTCCGGTACTCCCAGCACAGGAACATGGACCTGCGGTGTTAGCTTTGAGAGTCAACTGGTTTCTGCCGGGTACACAGTTGGTGTTGTTTCATACTATGGAGAGTTCACGATTGCATTCAGCAACGGATATGCATACTCCAATTCATCCTTCTTTGGTACATCCAACACCCCGATCCAGAATATTGGCTCACAGCTGGGGATTGCAATATCAAAGATTTTCACATCGGGGACCACCAGCGTAGACATAGTGGCTCACAGCATGGGCGGTCTAGTCACGCTCTATGCACTTGAGCACTATTACGATCCCCATATCGCGCTCAGGAATGTGATTTTTATAGCCACACCATTCGGCGGGTCTCCCTTTGCTAGCGTTGCGCAGTTTCTGGGTTTGTCCGGTGTTGTCGGATGCGAAGCAAACCAGATGGTGAGCGGTTCTTCCTTCCTTACCGGGCTGCAGAATAATCTTGGAAATGCATACAGCAACTACCCCGGTTTTATCTGGACTGTCTTTGCGGGAAACTACGATCCCTGGTGGGGATACCTGTTCTTCAGCGGTGGAAATGATGGGGTAGTCTCTGTCAACTCTGCTGCGTATCTTGGCTACAACAGCATATATGTTTTCCCTGACCTCCATACAGGATCCCTTGACGGATATACCTGGTACGGAATCTCCTACTTCCAGGACCAGTCTGTAGCCAACACAATGCTCTCAGTCCTCGGAACTTGAATCGATTCCAGAGAGGACTGAGATAAATAATAACACCATTCCGGACTACGGAAAAAGCAAGGAAATATAGTTCGAATGGTTTTCCTACTCCATGGTGGACCTTGACGGAGAATCCCTGACCATAGATCAGGTCATAGGGGTATCCTCGCGATTTGAAGAGGTCAGGATCGACGAAAGGGCTTGGGAAAGTGTTCTCAGGTCCAGGAAGACTATTGACGAGATCATTGCTTCTGGAAGGATTGCATATGGTGTTAATACCGGCTTTGGCAGCCTGCTAAACGTAAAGATAGGACCGGGGCAGGCTGTGCAACTCCAGGAGAACCTAATAAGGAGCCATTCGTCCGGTGTAGGAAATCCCCTATCCCAGGAGCACGTTAGAGCCATAATGCTGGTGAGGCTGAACAGCCTTATCAGGGGATTCTCCGGAGTAAGCCAAGGTGTGGTTGAAAGCCTCGTTGCGACCCTCAACAGCGGCCTTTATCCAAAGGTCCCTGAGTATGGATCAGTTGGGGCAAGTGGTGATTTGGCTCCTCTTGCGCATATAGCCCTTTCCCTTATGGGCGAGGGAAAATTCATAGTGAACGGTTCAGAGGTTTATGCGTCAGATGTACTGAGTGCCGCCGATATAAAGCCGATGCAACTAAGGGAAAAGGACGGAGTTGCATTCATAAATGGAACCTCGGCAATCTCTGGGATTCTTGCAGTCGAGATAGGAAAAGCCACAAGGCTGCTGGAAGAGAGCCTTGCTGCGGCTTCCATGTCTATGGAGGCCCTGAGAGCTACGCTGAGAGCTTTCTCTGACTCCGCAGTGGCTACCAGGAAACACCAGGGTCAGCGGGTGATTGCAAGAATGATTAGGGAAATCCTTGATGGAAGCAGGAACATTGAAAAGCATAGCTCCACGAAGGTTCAGGATGCTTACACTGTGAGGTGCATTCCACAGGTATATGGTGCTGTGCTAGACACCGTGAACTACTCCTCGCTCGTGCTTTCAGACGAGATCAATTCAACGACGGATAACCCTATTGTAGTAGACGATGACGTGATCTCTGCAGGAAACTTCCACGGAGAACCAGTTGCTTTCATTTGCGATTTTCTCTCGATTGCGCTTACTGATCTCGGCAACATGATCGAAAGGAGGATAGCAAGACTTGTGGATGATAAGCTTTCAGGCCTGCCGCCATTCCTTATTGCTGGATCCGGGCTTAACTCAGGGCTCATGATCCCACAATACACTGCAGCTGCCCTGTGCAATATGAACAAGGTTCTTTCCTTCCCGTCTTCTGCGGACACTATTCCTACATCCGCAAACCAGGAAGATCATGTAAGCATGGGTATGAACGCGGCGCTTAAGCTTTCAAGAATAGTAGAGAACTTGGAGCGTATCATAGCAATAGAGTTCCTGGTGGCCAATCAGGGACTATATTTCATAGATGACGAAATTTCGCCTGCTGTAGTGGAACTCAGTGGGATGATCAGGAAACTTGTTCCCAGAATTGAATCCGACAGGCCTTTCAGCAATGACATAGAGAATATCATAAGAATTATGAGATCGGAGGAATTCAGAGATGCCGTCAAGAGAAGCGGCGCTAATCTTGTTCCATGGTAAGAGTGTGCAGTAAATGTCAGAAAAAGAAAAGAAGATGAGTGTGGCAAAGGGTAAGCCGATAGCTCAGTCCATCCCGGGAGGTTTGCTTCCATCCATTGTAGCTGCAAGAATTGATGGTACTCTAGTGGACCTTTCTTTTGTTCCAGATCATGAAGTTGAAGTGGAACTAATAAAAGCGGATTCAGAGGAAGGGCTACGCATATTGAGACATTCGGCAGCACACCTGACAGCACAGGCTGTCTTGTCATTGTACAGGAATGCTAAGCTTAATGCTGGACCCCCGACAGAAGATGGCTTCTACTATGATATCCAGATGGATCCCATCAGTTCCGAAGATCTGGGAAAAATCGAGGAGAAGATGAAGGAGCTTTCCGCCAGGAAGCTGAAGATAGAACGCGTTGAGATGAGCCGCGAAGAACTCGAGAGGGAATTCTCCAATAACAAGTTCAAGCTCGACAAGATCGTTGCTAAGGTCAAGCCCGGCCATAAGTCTACGGTGTACAGGCAGGGTGATTTCCAGGACTTCTGCACTGGACCCCATGTGCCGGATACGTCTTATCTTAGTGCGGTCAAGCTACTTTCAGTTGCTTCCACTAATTACATGGGAGACGTGACCAAGGAGAAAATGGTCAGGATATATGGAACTGCATTTCCAGACAAAAAGTCTCTTGATCAGTTCCTGGCAATGAGGGAAGAGTCCATGAAAAGAGATCACCGGAAAATCGGACAGGAGATGGATCTCTTCACCTTCAATTCTGAGCGTGCTCCCGGTTTCCCGCTATATGCACCAAACGGGCAATGGATCCGTTCGAGGATGGTTGGGTTCATGAAGGACCTCAATGAGAGGTATGGATGGCAGGAAGTCTGGACACCCCACCTATTCAGAGACACTATGTGGAAGCAATCCGGGCACTATGCAAAGTACAAAGACAATATGTACCTGTTCCAGCTGAGCGACGGGGATTCTTATGCCATAAAGCCAATGAACTGCCCTGGTCACATAACGATATTCGAGCGAACAATGTACAGCTACCGGGATCTCCCAGTGAAATACTTTGAAGCTGGAACTGTATATCGGTACGAAAAATCAGGTGAAGTAGGCGGCCTTACCAGGCCCAGAGCGTTCACAATCGATGATGGCCACGCATTCCTCCGCATGGACCAGATGGTCACCGAGATTGCCGCAGTACTCTCCATGGTTAAGGAAGCTTTTTCTGCATTCTTTCACAAGCCTGAAATGATATATGATCTCAGCGTTATAGACAAGGAGAACTATGACAATTACCTTATTTCCTATCACTGCAACAGTTGCGACAGCATTTCTGACATCCGGAAGGCGGCAGTGGAAGAACTCAAATGCCCCGTGTGTGGATCTACGGAACTTGAGCCGGATTTCAGCAGGTGGGATGCCGCAACAGAAGCACTAAAGAATGCCTTGGTGTCAAACGATATACCGTTCAAGGAATACCCGGGAGAAGCTGCTTTCTATGGCCCAAAGATCGACATTCACGTGAAGGATGCCTTGGGAAGGAGCTGGCAGCTTTCTACAGTACAGTTGGATTTCTTTATGCCAATCAACTTTGATTTGAACTTCATCAACGAGCAGGGAAAAAAGGAGACTCCTGTGATGGTTCACAGAGCCATATATGGGAGTTATGAGAGATTCATGGTAATTCTCTTGGAGAGCTATGCTGGTAAACTACCAACTTGGATATCCCCTCTTCAGTGTTACGTTGTTCCTGTTAGCCAATCTTTTTCAGATTACGGCAGGAAGGTGGAGAAGGCCCTGAAAGCTAGAGGTATTCGTGCGATCTTAGATGACACCAACGAGACGATGAACAGGAAGATCAGGAACATAAGGAGGCAGCGGCCTTCATACATAGTTGTAGTGGGTGGCAAGGAATCTGAGACCAACACGGTGAGCGTCAGGAACAGGGAAGAGAAGCAGACCGTTTATGATCTGGAGAAGTTCATAGATGCCATCTCGAGGGAGATTGATGAAAGGGAAATACAGCAGACACTCTAGATTCCTAGTGAGCCTCCCCGCCCATTTCCTGGGCTGTCTTCCGGTTATACAGGCGGTGGGTTCATGACTGATTGCCTGATGTACAACATAATTCTTGAAAATTACCACCCATCTACGATCTGCGTTGAACTCTCATTGGTACCTGAATCACTTGATTATCTTTCCCGGATCATTGACAGCCCGCATATCCTGGAAGAGATCCCTGAATTCATCGAGAAGTTTGCAAGGAAGGATGAGATCATGCCTACAGACCGCACAGTTGGTTTTGTTGTAGTGCATCAACCGAAGAAGAGTATGGCAATTTCCCTCGGAAAGGTGGACCAGGAAGTCAGGAACAGGATGAGAGAATCCTCTGACAGCTTTAGAACCAAGAATTTCAACGTTGAACTTGATTTCTGATCTTCGAGTTGAAGGACAGAACCATAAGTTTCATTTTTGTCCTGATTCAGATCATCAGTTTATGAGGCAACCGTAAATGGCCCCACACATGGCTGACCACATATGGGAGATATGCACTGGAAGCCTACAACTAAGAAGAAGAGAAATAGAATTAACCTGCCGACCAAGACTAGCCGATCAGTCTGAATGCCAACCCAGGTTCTCCAAGAAATATTTTGACCTGTCTTGACACTTCATAAATTTATAAATAAGAATTAACTATGTAGACGCATGTTTGATTCGCCTACCGACTGGCTTATCATAATTGTCGTAGTGCTGGTCCTGTTTGGCGGTGCCAAGAAGATTCCAGAATTCGCAAGGAGCCTTGGAAAGGCTACAGGCGAGTTCAGTAGGGGAAAGATGGAGATCGAAAAGGAAATCAGGGCCGCAGCAGCAACTCCTACCACTGCAGCAGCACCGCAGAGTTCCATAAAGGAAGCTGCAAAGAACCTTGGCATTGAGACCACAAACAAGACGGACGACGAACTTAAGAGAGAGATGTCGGAAAAGCTGAAGAGCTGATGAATGCTAGAGGAACTGGTAAACAATACTGATTTTCTCAGGCATCTCGAAGAGCTGAGGCACAGAGTAATTAGGATACTCTATTACTTCATATTTTTCTTCGTTTTTTTCCTAGACTTCCGGTTCAACTTCCTCACGTTGGGTGGCATTCCCGTGCCCTACCCTTATCCCAACTTCTTCGATAATTCAGGATCTCAGGTTCTCCGTCTGCTGGAAAGCCATGTGCTGCCCGCAAACGCTGTCCTCATAAACGTGAAGCCAACTGACAGCATAGTGGCAGACTTCTATGTGTGCATGTTCCTGTCACTGATTTTTTCTATGCCTGCCATTGCCTATCACATGTGGAGGTTCATAGCGCCTGGGCTGAAACCCAGCGAGACCATGACGATAAGATACATCGTGGTCCCTGCCACTTTCCTCTTCCTCCTGGGCTCTTTCATGGGACTGTGGATTGTTGCACCCGAACTTTTCCGGATATTCAACGATTTCAGCATAGGGCTGGGTGCCCTTGACAGCATGACCCCACTGTCGTTCGTCTCCTTCCTCCTTATCTATACCCTTGCCTTCGGGCTTTCCTTCGAAGTTCCGGTTTTCATGGTCGCACTTACTAGGTTTGGAATGGTAACCTCGGATTACTGGTACAGGAACTGGAGATATGCAGTAGTAGCCTCCCTTGTTTTTGGAATGATTTTTTCCCCAGGAGTTACGGGATTCACGATGGTTGTGATGGCAGCGCCCATGATCGCCCTCTATTTCGCCGGGATCTACTTTGCAAGGCGAACCGAGAGGAACGTTTCACCTATTCCTGCCGCTGAGTGAGGTTCTATGCTCCTCCAGCTGCTTCAGCCTGATCCTGCCAGGATCGTAAAGCAGCGGAAGCATTGCGTGGTAGTTTCCCTGTCCAATTGCAGCTAAGCCTTTGTACCTGTGGTTAAGGAAGCTGTTGATATCCGGGATCATTGCCATCACTGCCCCTGGATCATCGACTATGCCAGAGATTATACCGAGCCTCCTCGCTGTCTCTTCCCCAAAAAGGTCGCCGGAAGTGACGGTCTTCTGCAATTGGGTGCCGTAGATCTTCCGCGTTGGGTCGATGGCAAGGAACGGCATGCCAAACAAGATGTCCGGGAACCCGAACATAGTCCCTCTCGTGCAGTAGGTATAATCAGACAGGAGGGCAATCTCAAGGCCGATTCCAAGGCAGGTTCCTGAGACAACAGTCACAAACAGTTCCCGGGAGTTGGAAAGCAGGCTGCCCAGGGTTGAAGTCACTGAAATGATGTCACGGAAGTAATCCTGTTCCCGTATCCTCTGGCAGGATGCGTCGAAACCAAGCGTGAACAGTTCATTGCTGGTGGAGCTGATGATCGTTGCCCCTTCCTGGAGAGACAGGACGTTTGCAATGGCCTGAACCAGGTCTTCTAGCATCTCTATATCAATAACTGGATACTGGGAACTGTTGATCTGGATCCTCCGAACCCTTTCATCGATCTCAAGGAAGACCTTGGATCGGTTATTGATGTTCTCCACCATTTCAGTTAATGGCAACCCTACTTAAAACTGGTAGCATTGGAAGTGATATGGCAACCGATGCAGGAAAGCGGGATCAGAATACCCCTTAACGCGTGTTCAGTACATCGTGAGGTTGTATTTCCGATCTGCCTCGTGGTAAGATTCCAGATCGGTTATGCCAAGGGCTCTTGACAAATTTTCCATGGCCTTCGATACAGAGTTGTCGTAAATCTCCCTTCCAAGCACAAGCCTGTGCTGCTCGGGGCTGAACATCACTATTTCACCGTATTTCTTAAGGCAATGCACAGCTTCTGCGGCTCCTTCCTCTCCTTCGACATGCTCAAGGCATTTCCTGAAGCCGGTCATTGATCGCCACACCTCTTCTGGTCGTAATTTGGATAATCCACATTATACCTGTCGATGGAGTACCTGGCATAGAATGCGAAGTTGTTGAGGTAGACTTCCACGTCTTCAATGTTACCAAACATGTTCGCGTACATTGGATCAAGAAGCTTAGTCACCATGTCATCCGGGGACAATTTCCCCTTCAACATTTCCAGCAAAAGCCCATATGCTTCCTGCAGGTCCGCATATACTTGTTTTTTTGTGGCCATTTGCATGAACTTAGCTCTGGTAAGCCTTTTTTCCATCCACTTGACTGCAGACCCGACATCGCCCATTAGCAGGAAAGTCCTGATCTGCTCTATATCCAGTTCAAGATTCATCCTGTCACCCCGAATAGCCCCTGCGCAAAACCATGCAGGAGAGAGAACAGCGGGAAGTAAAAGAATAGGGCAACTACCACTATTGCGGATACTATAACGGTAGCAGACGCTATCCTGGATCCTGAAAGAGAGACCCCGCTATCAGGCTTCCAGTACATGTACATTATGACCCTGAAGTAGTAGAATACAGAGATGGCACTGTTGAGTATGGCTATGATCGCCAGCCACCACAGCTTGGCGTCCACCAAGTAAAGGAACATGTAGAATTTAGCAGTAAATCCACCTGTGAAAGGGATTCCCGCCAGTGCCAGCAAAATTATGGAGAGACTGAGGGCAAGGGCCGGAGATTTTCTTGCAAATCCTGAGATATCGGAGAACTCCGGGTTCTCCTTGTCCAGAGTGTTGAGAAATACAAAAGCCCCTCCTTTCATAAAGATGTAAACCAGGGAATATAGCATGGCGGCCGCGACTGCATTTACTGCAATGAGGCCATAATTCTGGCCTGACCAGAGGGCATAGGACGTGATTGAGAAAACAAGGATAAGGTAGCCTGCCTGGGCTATGCTGGAATAGGCAAACAACTTCTTCACGTTGGTCGTTGAGAGAGCCGAAATGTTGCCATATGTCATGGTGAAAATCGCGAGCAGTGTGAAGAGAAGGAAGACGTCTTCCCCCATTGTGGAGAAACCTACGATAAAGATCTTCAGCATTATCATGAAAGCAACCAGTTTGCTCCCAGTGGAAAGAAAGGCCGAGACAGAGTTTTCCGCCCCATAGTAAGTGTCGATTGCCCACTGGTGCATGGGAAATATTGCAACCTTGAAGCCAAAACCGATTGTAAGAAACAGAAGGGCTATGAGAAGAGCGGGTTTTGAAACCACGGCAAGCGCTGAGGTGAGTTCAAAGGTGCCAGCCGCCTGGTAGAAGAACGCAAGCCCGAAGATTATGAAGGAGGTGGAAACCACCCCAGTGAAGAAGTACTTGGTTGATGCCTCAAGGGTTCTCCTGGTCTTGTGGAATGCCGCCAGGACATAGGTCCCAATGCTCACTGCCTCGAATGAGATGAACAGCACTATGAGATTCATGGTGAAGGCTGCAACGATCATCCCGGTAGTCACGAAGAGGAGAAGCGCATAGAATATGTCACCCTTTGCGGATATATTCTTCAGGGATGGTAGGACAATGAACAACGACGAAATCACGAAGAGTATGGCAAAGTAAGCGCCAAACTGGCTGTATGCGAAGCTGTTGCTCAGGACAAAGGATGCATTCTGCGGGATAAGGAGGATGAGTATGGCAGCAATTGCAAGGGCACCGAAAGCAATACCCGCATATGCTTTCTTGCTGGAAGTCGCCAGGCCGAGCCCTAGGATGATGAATCCCGCTATGCCGAGGACAATCAGTGGGTAAAGGTATTGCAGCGACTGCACCCCTGTTACTGTAGAGATTGATTCTGATATCATGCTATTCCTCCAAGGTATCCTGTAAGCAGCGGGAACACTATTCTTGGGAAAACGCCTATGACCAGGATCGAGATCAGCATGAGAAGCATTGCCGATGCTTCGGAGCGGGATAGATCCCTGATCTGGCCAAGGTTCTCGTTATATGGGCCGTATAGCGCCTTTTGTGCTGCCCAGATATGATAAGAAGCAGTAATGATCATGGAGAATATCACCAAAAATACCAGTGGGCCAAGTATGCCATAGGAACCTGCAATGATGGAAAACTCTGCAACGAAACCTGCGAGGCCCGGCAGGCCAAGTGATGCCAGTAGCCCGCCGAGGAACAGTGTGGCAAGCACTGGCGACTCCCTGTATATGCCCCCAAGGCCATAGAAGGTGTCATGGCCGGCATGGGTTTTCATATAGTAAAGAAGGGAGAAGAGGAAGGCCACTATTAGGCCATGCGCGAAGATCTGGAACATGCCGCCGGCAAGGTCAATGATTCCGTTTGGTCCGGTTCCCAGTATGCCGCTTCCAAAGGCAATGCTAACAAACCCCATGGAACCTGCACTTGCATAGGCCATCATCCGTTTAAGGTTGCTCTGGAACATGGCTGTAAGGGAGAAGTAGATCAGGCTGATTATGCCCAGCGCTATGAGGAGCCAAAGGAAGAAAGCCGGTATCTGAGGGTACAACGGATAGAGTATTCCAAAGAGTCCGTAACCTCCCATTACTGACAGGGCGCCTGCAAGTATTACGGTGACTGGATATGGTGCCTCCTGGTAAGAATCCGGAAGCCAAGAGTGTATTGGAAAAGTCGGAAGTTTGACGAGGAAGCCTATGAGGAAACCAGATAGGATGAATACCCTGTAAAAGAAAGGAATGGTGCTGAAAAACGTGGTTGAAAGGAGGTCAGAATTCTGCATCGTCAGGATGCCATACTCGGAATAATAGTACGAGTACAGCGTAAAGATTGAGAGCAAGATGAATACTGACCCTATGTGGGTGTACACAAAGAACTTCAGGGATACTGAATCCTTCCTTGGCCCCCCGTAAATGCCAATGAGGAAGTATACCGGCACAAGTACAACCTCCCAGAATACATAGAAGAAGAAGAGATCGGTCGACATCAGGAGGCCAAATGTTCCAACTTCCGTAAGCAGTACCAACCCATAGTAGACAGGATCATCCTTGCGGTCGGATATGAAAAGTGCAGCAAGGACTATTATGGATCCAAGCACGACAAGCAAATCAGTGAAACCGTTAACCCCAAGTGAGAAATAGAAACCAGTGTAGGTTGAAAGCGTGAGGCTGAAACTAGAGATATCTCCACCATTGTAGCCGGGGTAGAACCGGTAAACAGAATAAAGGATGAATGCCACAGCAACCGCTAGCGAGGATACCCTGGCAAATTGGCGTGAGTGACTTCCAATGAAGAAAGTGATTATGGATGCTGCCACAAGAAATGCAAAAATATATTCTATTATCATTCAGACTCCCCCGACTATCTCAAGAAGTATGAAGACCAGTGCAGCAGAGATAATGATTAGGAGGAAGTAGTTCTCTACCACTCCGCTCTGGAGTCTCCTTAGAACCTTCCCTGCCTTGAGGAAGGAGCCTCCAAATCTCTCTACTCCTTCGTTGTAGCTTGATTCCATTCCAGCAAATGCAGATGATAAGGGAAGGATTGCACCCTGCGCCAGGGCATTTGTGAACAGTTTGTCAAGGTAGTACTTGTTGGTCAACATCTTGTAACCTGGAACCTTTTCTGCGTTGATCTTGGTGAACCTGTCGCCTGCATAAAGTACGTAGGTGACTATCACACCGATAACCAGGAAGGCAATGCTCAGCATCTCCGTCATGTCAGGTATAGCAGGTACGGAGGCCCCGGATATGACGAAGCTGTAAAAGCTCCCCTGAAATATCCCATATACTAGGGATAGCGCCGCAAGAATGCCCAGCGGGATCAGAACGATCTTCTTCGGATCTTTCGCTTCTGAAGCTAGGTGCGATCTTGGTTTGCCCAGGGCGACCAGGAAGAACATCCTGAAGGTATACAGGACTGTTGCGAGTGCTCCAAGTTGCAGGAAAATCCAAGGAATGGCCATCAAGAGCGTACCGCTTGACTGGTAGAATGTGTAAGAAAGGCCGATGATTGTATCCTTGGAGAAATAGGCGGAAGTGAATGGTACTGCGGCAAGTGTGATTGAGCCGATAAAGAGCAGAGTCACGGTATAAGGCATGCGCCTCCACAGACCCCCCATCTGCCTTACATCCCTGAGATCCATCAGTGCAAGTAAAATAGCTCCTGCGCTCATGAATAGGAGCGCCTTGAAGAAAGCATGAACAACAAGATGATACATAGAATACGAGATCACGTCGGAGCCAAACATGCTTCCAAGTCCCAGCGCAGCGAGCATATATCCCAACTGGCTGATAGTGGAGTATGCAAGTATACGCTTTATGTCGTTGACCACGATCCCGATTGTCCCAGCAAACAGGGCAGTAAATGAGCCTATGAATAACACCGCATAAAGGGATATTGGATATGCTTCGTAGAACAATGGATATACTCTAGCCACCAGGTATATTCCTGCAGTGACCATTGTAGCTGCGTGGATCAGTGCAGAGACTGTTGTGGGACCTTCCATAGCATCAGGGATCCATACGTGCAGCGGGAACTGGGATGATTTTCCTATTGCCCCTCCCAGAAACAGCAGGGAGATAATTGTCAGGTTGTACTGCCCTATGAGCGATGGGAGCTGAGCGGCATTATTGACTATGAAGCTGATACTGAGAGGATCACTGGCAATTGGAGAAAGACTTGTGTATATCACTGCCAGCCCAATCAGGAAGAGCAGGTCCCCTACCCTGGTGACGATGAAAGCCTTCTTTGCAGCTGAGACTGCATTGGGCTTGAAAAACCAGAATCCTATAAGCAGGTATGAACACAGCCCGACCAGTTCCCAGAACATGAAGAATTCCAGCAGGTTTGAGGACTCCACCAGCCCGAGCATGCCTGATGTGAAAAGTGCGGTTTCTGCAAAATAGGCGTGCCTGTTCGGGTCACCGCCCATATAATACAGGGCAAACAGATGGATCATGAGTGATACGAAGGTCACCATCAGAAGCATTACGATGGCGAGATGATCCACGAATATTCCGTAGTTGATGTTGTAGAACCAAGTGTACTGCGACTCAATTTGAGACCCGCTGGAAACCTTGAGATATACCAGGTATGACAGAACAAGAGAAAGGCCTATGGACGCAGACGCGATTATGCCGGATGCATTCCTGCTTTTCCTTCCGGCAAGGAGGGCAATAGGAGAGGCAATCATGGGCGAAAGAAAGATTCCCCATGTCTCAAGTTCTGTAATCATTCCCTGATCTCCTTCAGCAACGAAATGCTGACTTTCCCGAACTTGCGGTAAACAGCAATCAGGAGGCTGACCCCAACCACGGATTCAACCGCCGCTATGGCAATCACGAAGAGGGCAAGCACGATTGGTTCCATGGAGTTGACTGCTGAGGCGACAAGTGCGATGACGGCTGAATTGATCATTATTTCAACTGAGATTAGCATCTTGATACCGATACTTGACGTCATTACCCCGTACAAACCTACAACAAACAGGAAAAGTGCAACTGCGTCTGCTATGAAGATATCCAATTAGTCTTCCCTCCCGGCAATGTAAAGCATCCCAACTATTCCTCCGACGAGAATGAGCGAAATGAGTTCAAATGGAACCAGGTAAATCCCGAATAGCTGGCTGCTGATTTCTGAGATGTTCTGGGACAGGTATGTTGTGGTTCCTGAAATCTGCAGTACTTCATATAAAATAACAAGGAAGAACAGTGCAACTGCTGAGCCCGCAGCCATCTTATTCAACTTCTTTCCCTCCCGTGAGCATAAGAGTGAATGCTATGAGAGTTACGACTGCACCCACGTAAACTAGAAGCTCAATTGTTCCAAGAAAATCCACTCCCATAAAAATGAATAGTGAACCGACACCAAACAGGAAAATCATGAGATACACTGCGGAATGAACGATGTTCTTCTCCCTCACAGCCATGATTGCGGTTATGCCAAGAATCACCGAGAATATCAGGAATATGACCGTGAAGATCATTTCTTCACCTTGTCTTCATCCAGTGCCAGTTCTTCTGGTGAGTATGTGAAGCTGTTCCTTGTCCTCGAAGTCTCGAAGACATGAGTCAGGTATATAGCCTCAGTTGGGCATATCTCCTGGCAGTTCCTGCATACTGTGCATGTGCCAAAGTTGACGTCTGGGTATATCATCCTCTTGTTGCGGGGATTTTCCCTTTGGACGTTCTGCATTTTTATTGAGCCATTAGGGCATACCTGCTCGCACAGTGTGCATCCTACGCAGTCATCAAGCTTCAGGTATATCCGGAACCTGAATCTTTCAGGCAAGTCCGGCTTCTCTTCAGGATACTGAAGTGTTACCGGTTTCTGGAAGAGGTGTTTTCCTACAGTGGCCATCCCGGAGATCACGCCAACCAGCGGAACACGCTTTTTTGGTTCTTCCACTTCCTTTATTCCTATCGTCATTTTACCACCCCAACCCCAGTGTGAGGATTCCTGTGAGGATCAGGTTCACGAATGATATTGGGAGGAGGTACTTCCACCCAAAATTAACGAACTTGTCTATTCGGATCCTCGGCATCGAGAGCCATACCGTGAATGATATGAGAACCAGGACCATTGCCTTTATGAATAGCCACACTACGCCTGCTTCTGTTGAGAGAGGACCATTGTAGCCCGACAAATAAAGGAGAGAAACAAGGGTGGATCCTAGCAAAATCGATCCAAAGAGCCCAATGTAGAATATGCCGAATCTCATTCCAGTATATTCAGTGGAAAACCCGGAAACAAGCTCGCTGTCGCTTTCACCCATGTCGAAGGGCGTGTATGATGCCCTTGCAACCATTGAGGTAAAGAACACGAATACCCCTAGAGGTTGAAGAATGGCATATGGCAGAAACTGGGCGGAGACGATTGAACTTATGCTTAGCGATTCCGGTACCCTTGCGGAAGCCATCATCACGATGGCCAGTATAGATAACATCATAGGGACCTCAAACGAAATATCCTTGGCGATTGAGCGAAGGGCCCCGATTAGCGCATACTTGTTATGCGAACTTATGCCCGCAAGAACCTCGCCGAGAGGCATTATTGCTATAACAGCGAATACCAGGAGGAGACTGACTGCAGAGTTTGTGACAGTCAAGGAGCCAATGCCTATCAGTGATCCGTAGGGCAGAATGGTGAATGCAAGGAAAAGCCCGATCATCACGATCATTGGGGCTACCCTGTAAGGAAGATCATCCCTTTCCTTGGGAAGAATTGATTCTTTCCCGATCAACTTTAGCGCATCTGCGATAAGCTGAAGTAAGCCAAATTTCCCCACCCTGTTTGGCCCCAGCCTTAACTGGAGTCTGGCCATGAATTTTCTGAAGAGATATATCACAAATATAAGCAGGAGAGAGATGACAATCAAGTAGAGCAGTGCTTCTATGAAATAACTAACAGCATAGCCTGGATAGTGACCTAGGAACGAAAATATTCCATAAAGTGTGCTCAGAAGAGTCATCTGTCTATCTCCCCGAATACTAGGTCAATGGAACCGGAAATCGCTATTAGATCTGCAATCATCTGATTCTTTGCTAGTTCTGGCAACACTGAGAGGTTCTTGAAAGTGGGACTGCGTACATGAACCCTGTAGGGTTTGACCCCACCGTCTCCAACGATGTAAACCCCGAATTCACCCTTGCTTGACTCTGTTCTGGCATAGACCTCGCCGTCTCCCCTGAGACGGATCATCATGGGTTTTTTTGCCTTGGGATTGAAGAATGGACCTTCTGGGATCTTGTCGATGATCTGCTTGATTATCCTGATGGACTGCCTGATCTCCTCGAATCTGACTGAGAATCTCGCAAGTGAGTCTCCCTTCTTCGAAATCGGTATGTCGAAGTCTACTTTGTCATAGAGGAGGTAAGGTTCCGCCTTCCTGACATCATATGGAACACCTGAGGCCCTCAGCATTGGCCCTGTAACTCCATACTGAATTGCGATCTCCGGATCCAGATAGCCGATCCCCCTCGTCCTTGAAAGGAAAACGTCATTCTTTGCGAACAGGTTGTAGATATCCTCCAACTTTCTGGGGAACTCGCTCAGGAATGTCTTGATGTGATCCACTATCTCCGGGGTGATGTCCTGGTATACTCCCCCTATGCTGAAATAGTTGGTTTCCTGCCTTGAGCCACATGACTCTGTGAATATCCTTAGTATCTTCTCCCTCTCTACGAAACAGTAAAAGAATGGAGTGAGCATTCCAAGATCAAGACCGAAGGCGCCCGCCCATACGAGGTGAGAAGCAATTCTGGAAAGCTCGTTCATTATTGTCCGTATATAGACTGCCCTCTCTGGCGGAGGTATCCCGAGAAGCTTTTCAGCCGCCTCAAGGTAACCAGCCTCCATGTTCATTGAAGCTACGTAATCCATTCTGTCAAAATAGACAAGATTGTCGCAGTAGTATGTCATTTCGCAGAGTTTCTCTGCATTCCTGTGAAGGTATCCAATTACGGGCTCAATCTCCCTGATGATCTCCCCTTCGACCTTTACCTTGAGTCGAAGCACTCCATGCATCGAAGGGTGCTGAGGCCCCATGTTGAGCTGCATGAGATCCGACATATTTACCAGCCGTCCCCTGGATCAAAGGTGGAATAGTCCTCTCCATCCTCATCCATGTTAATGTACTGCACATTGCCAAGATCGTAATCTTTCCTTAGG
The DNA here is from genome assembly GCA_021817735.1 of Thermoplasmata archaeon. Lineage (GTDB taxonomy): Archaea > Thermoplasmatota > Thermoplasmata > Thermoplasmatales > Thermoplasmataceae > JAKAFX01. The sequence continues at coordinate 29,086 of JAKAFX010000004.1, forward strand.
GGGTGCCCTACCCATGATTCAGGCAGGAACATCCTCTTAAGGTTAGGATGGCCTTCAAACTTGATGCCCATTAGGTCCCACTGCTCTCTCTCGTCCCAGTTGGCACTCCTCCAGAGAGAGGTAACGCTCGGAACTGTGCAGTTGTTCGTAGTGGTCTTCACAACGATGTACCGATCCTGTTCCACCGAGTGAAGGTGATAGACCACCTCGATGTGATCTTTCCTGTCCACCCCGGTTATGAGTGAAAGATGGTTAAATCCCTCATCCTTCCTGGCTCTCATGAATTCAAGAAGCTTCTCCTTGGGAACCTTGAAAATCTGCCTTCCGGCTTTATCCACCTGCTGTTGACCTTCATCTGCCATTCTCTCACCTGTCAGATTCGCCGCGAATCCTCTTCTGCAGTGTTGTTATGCCGAATATAAGTGCTTCTGGTGTCGGCGGGCAGCCCGGTACATATACATCCACAGGTATCACCTTGTCTACCCCGAGCACAACTGAGTAACCCTTCACGTAGGGCCCACCCTGAATGACGCAGACTCCCATTGCAATGACGTACTTGGGGAACGGCATTTCGTCATAGAGCCTCTTTACCCGGGGAGCCATTTTTTTGGTAACCGTACCGGCAACTATCATCAGATCTGATTGCCTTGGAGAGTTCCTGAATATTTCGCTGCCAAATCTTGCAACGTCATAATTCGCACCCTGCATTGCCATCATCTCTATGGCACAGCAGGCAAGGCCAAAGGTAAGCGGCCAGAGCGAATTGCTCCTGCCCCACTCCATGGCGTTCTCGAGGGTGGTGGTAATTATCCCGAAATCTCCATCCTTCACTTTATCCACCTCATGTATCCTTCCTTGAAAGCGTAAAAGACTGCAAACATAGGCATGGCCAGGAATATTAGCGTCTCAATGAAAGGGTAGAGCCCTAGCGAATAGAAATCGTAAGCCCAGGCAAGAAGTAGAACCATGTCTACATCAAACAATACGAATAGTAGGATAACGACATAATACTGAAGATTGACGAAGGTGCCAAATTCACCCCTGGCTTTTTCCCCACTCTCGTACGGTTCCAGGTACGCAGTGTCCTTCACCGGTGGGCTGGACTCATTTGCCATCCCACTAATAATGTCGGATGGCCTGAAGCTGGGTTTCCTGCCAGGCGCATACCTGGCTGATTGTATGGACGGCAAAATCGAAAATAATCCAATCACGCCTAGCACCAGCAGGATAAGTACAACTGCAAGCACTATGTAGCCGTCATTCATCGGTTCAGGATTGTCAGAAAATATTTAATGGTAAGCCCGTTTTGTCAGGTTTCCCGCGTGTTTCCCGCAGCACCGACCGCATGCAATTGGATTACCCATACATCCTGTCAGAACTGTCTGTCTCGCCTTTCCTCATCTTGTCCATCTGAGCACTAAGTTCCCGTATCTGGTTGTGGATTTCCGTAACCGATTCTTCGAGCAATTCAGTAGGGACGTTCAGGTTGAATAACTTATTCAGCGCCTCGATGACCCGAAGGGCTGAACCTGGGTCTGGGATATAGGCCGACACATCAGACATGACACAGGAGCAGTTCATGTCCCTCTCAATGCACTGGTTCATTATGGCACCACCGAGTCCGCCTATCAGGGCTGACTTCGCTGGCTTAAGCCCTTTCTTCTGGAACTCCGCAAGCTTGTTTTTCCCTGCGATACCGTATACATCCCTCTCCCCTTGCGGGTCTTCCCCCTGAGTTCCCTCGATTATCACGAGCTCCGATGGCTTGAGTTCTTCGATCCAGTTCACGAGCACGCTAGATATCTCATAGTATCCGTTGCTGTTGAGAGGTGACTCGCTCAGGATAATCACAAGAGTTCCATCAGGATTAGTATAGATCCTGAATGGGTTCCTAAGCCTCTGACCGACGAATACTGCAATTGGCGGGATATATATCGAACGAAGATGCCCGATTTGGTGTAACTTGAGCTGATCAACCATGTAGGTTGCGGTTAGGGATCCTACCGGGAATGAATCAACAAAACCGCATATTACCACTGGATTCTGGAACTTCACTTCCTCGCTTAGCACCACCCTGGTTTTCAGAAGCTCTTCCGAGTCCTTTGCAGCCATGATGTTGGAATGAGGAAATGGCTAATCTACTTTCCCGCTCTGGCTTTCAATGAATCATAGGCCTTCATTGCCGTTGAAGGATCAAAAGGCCTGCCTGACTTCTCCCTTATGGACGCTATGATTCTGCTCTTCTCTGAGCCTGGTCCTCCCTCATCCAGTATCTGCCTCAAGATAGTATCCAGTTCCTGGGAACTGAGAGGGACTATGCTGCTGCTTGCCGAAACACTCAATGGAGTTTCCTTTCCCGCATACACCAGATCAAGGGCTTTCTCCATTGATTCACGGCCAAGATTCCTGTTTCTAACAGCCTCCAGGATGCTGATTATTTCATCCTCGCTGAGTGCCTTGCCGTGTTTTGTTTCAAACGCACCTTTCAGCTGCAGGATAAACCTGGTCGCCCATCTGGAGTCGGATGAAATCTCAGATATCCTCTCAAGTAGTGCAAGGCTGTTTTCCCTAAAAATGGTGTCTGCATCCTGCCGTGAAATACCGTATTTCCTGGATATCTCCATGGATGCTTCTTCAGGAGTTCTAGGGAGTTTCTCTGAAAGGGCACAAACATGTTTCTGGTCGTATTCGATGGCCTCAACATCCGTCTCTGGGTACATGCGCTCGCTTCCTGCAAGCGGCCTTAGGAAAAAAGTGCCGATTTCAGGGTTGTATCCCCTAGTTTCTGCAAGGTCCATGGTAATGATCTTCGCAAGCCTAAGCTCCATTGCAGTCCTAATCCTCTCGATGTCAGTTACCCTTGCAACCATGATTGCAAAACCGTCCACTTTTCGTGGTGATAGCATCGATCTTAGATTCCTGACCTCCTCTTCAGTTACCCCGTAACCTGGAAGCTCGTCAGAGTGCATCAATCCGGAAAGACCCACTGTCTTGACTGCATCCGCAAGTTCCCTCCCTAGCCTGAAGTCACCACTCTTGAGGAGGCCGTGCATTCCGGGGAGAACCAACCCCAGGATCTGGTTTCCAGCCTCCAAGCCCTTCTTCAGTACCCTGCTCTGAGTATCTCTGAATAACTCTGAAACATCTCTCAGGGTAAGGTTGAATGTTTCATTGCCAGTCCTTTCTCCAAGTATTGAGATGGCACTGCCCAGAGCAGCATTTCTCTCCCTCTCGGCCCTTATGCATTCCTTTATGTCAGAGATCCTGGAAATTCCTTTGAGCTCAATCCTCCCGTGACCAAAGGATACGTTAACGTCCTGTCTTATGGCTTCTGCCGCCCTGTGCGCTTTTCCAGTTGCGGTTACGACAAATGATATCGCCCTGGCGGTCTCAACTGCATGTTCTTCGTCCTTAATGTCCGGCTCGGTAGATATCTCTATTAGAGGAACGCCCAACCTTCCCAGTGAGTACTGAACACTGGACCCGTTGGTTTCGGTTTTTCTGGCAGAATCTTCCTCGAGGCACACTGATGAAATCCTGACCGGACCCCGGGAAGTATTTATGGTTCCACCTATCCCGACAAGTGCCGTCCTCTGGAAGCCGGATGTGTTTGAACCGTCAATCACGAGTTTCCTCATCACGAAGACACGTTCCAGAAGAATACAATCAAGCTTGGAAGCTACGACCAGGGCAGTTTCCAGCGCCTCTCCATCGATATGGTGAGGAGGTTCTTCATCTGCTTCAACCAGGCAGCTGTTTTCTGTTACAAGATATTCGAATGTCCTGTTCCTGAAAGTCTCAAATTTCACTGCGCTGTCCGATTTCCCCATTTCACCGGTTGTCGCGTAAAGCCTCCTGGATATCCTGGTGCCTGTATGTGTTTCGCCAGTGCTTCTGCACCTGCAGAACAACTTTCCTGTGTTTAACTGCACGTGTATCTCGAGGCCGATCTTTGTGCCGCTTTCTCCCGTCATAGTTTCAACCTCTCAAGAAGCTCGTTTCTCAGGTTACTGGTCATCAGCTCCCTGAACCTGTCTGCAGGGAAGTTGCCAAGTACATACATTGACTTGACATATGCCACTTCAGACAGCATGTCCCCGAGGTATGTTACTCCCGCATCGCTGAGGTTTCTACCGGTGGAATATATGAATGGGTTTACGCGCCCATAGATGCACTGGCTGGTCATCATGAATTCAGTTCCATCCCTGGATAGACGCCTTATTGACTGCAGCAGATCATCGGCTATGTGCCCCAGCCCTGTTCCCATGATCACCACTGCCTTCTTCCCTGAAGCCATGGACTCAAAGTCTCCGGCGCTGAGACCGGGATAGAAATATGTCATTGTGACACTTTGCTCCAGACGATCATCGAGGGTTGACTCTCCTGAGAGCGGCCTGTATTCGCCGTACATTTCCAGCTTCCCATTGCTGTACTTTCCCATTGGACCCTCTTCTATGGGCTTGAATGCATCCCGCCTTGTGCTATGCATCTTTCTGGTCCTGACGGCACGCATCGCAGAAATGCAGTCGTCTGATGGGGAGGAGTGCATTGCAATAGCTACCTCTCCGAGGTTGGAGGATGATACAGAAACTGCACCTTCAACGTTGAGAAATGAGTCGCTGCTGGGCCGGTCAGAACTTCTCTGTGAACCGGTGAAGACAACCGGATGACTCAGGGACCTGAACATAAAGGCCATTGCCGATGCCGTGTATGTCATTGTATCTGTTCCGTGCAGCACGACCACAGATCTTCCAGCGTCCAAGTCAGTCTTGATCTTCCTAGCAATAGCGATCCAGTTCGATGGCTTCATGTTCTCGCTCAGGATGTTCTCGATGATCCTGAATTCCGCAGTAAGCCTTGAACCGTTCCTGTTGAATGGGGCACTCTCCAGAAGCCAGTCAATGTCCTCTGATGGCTTGACGGCCCCAGTAGTATAGTCTACCCGGCTCGCTATCGTTCCCCCAGTGGAAAGAATGCTGATCTTAGCTCCCTCTGCTTTCCTGGTGGGTTCCTTTTTCCTTTCTGCCTTTACCTCGGAATGCTCCAGGATCTCTATGGAATCTGGCAGGAAACCAGCGTTATAGCCGTTGGCCAGCTTGATAGTCACTATCCCGTTCTCAATTCCTATAAATGTCCCAGACAATACTGTGTTTCTGTAACGGAAACGTATTGCCGCTCCGAACTTGATTGAACCTAGGTCTGACATTGCTATGCAACCCTGGATTGAGTCTTACTGGAATGGGCAGGTTCAGAATAACCTTTGCTGGCTGCTATCCGAGGGTCTATTGACTCCGAGAGCACCCATCAGTTCCAGCGCATTCAATGGGGCATTTCCCTGGGGGTGGTTATTGAAGAAAATAAGAAGGTCACTGGTCGTGCCAGTCGACCGGATCAGTTCCGCAATTTCAGTTATCTCGGCCTTGCTGTAGCGGTAGAGGTACTTTTCCATCCCCTCAGCCGTCTTCCACGTTTCATAGTTCCTCCCGTGGAGCCTCACATATGCTACCGAGCCTGCGGTATATATCTTCCTGATCAGGCTGGCCGGGCTGTCAATGCTTACTGTGGACACGTTGATGGCAGCCAGTTCCTCGATCGCTGTCGTGTCGCCATACAGAGTAGGGTGCCGAAACTCCACTGAGTAACTGACTTCTGTTGTACGGGCCTGCTCCAGAAGCGAAGTGAGAGATTCCATGTCTGATCTCTTAAAGTATGGAGGAAGTTGGACAAGGCATGCCGAGAGCAGGTTCTCCCTCTTCAGCGGTTCTATGACTGTCGACATAAACCGCTCAAGATCGCCAATAGCGGCACCGGGGTTGCTCATCATGTGGTGATGGGTAATCTCGCTCCACATCTTCACCGAGAACCGGAAATGTTTGAGCGGCCTGGCCTTCTTTATCCATGCGGTGACGATCTCTTCGGAAGGCATCTGGTAAAAAGTCGAGTTGATTTCGACCGCATTGAAGTATGTTGCGTACTGGCGAAACATATCACCGGTTCCGGTGTAGAATATTCCCTTCCATTCAGGGTAACTCCACCCGGAACAACCGATGTATATCATCAAGCCTTGAGTAGTTCCCTGGCTATAATTACCCTCTGAATCTGGTTGGTCCCCTCGTAGATCTGGGTGATTCTGGCATCCCTCATGTGCCTTTCAGCGTCGAAGTCGGTCGTATACCCATATCCGCCAAACAGCTGCAGTGCCATTGTAGCAATCTCATTGCATACATCGGAAACATACATCTTTGCCATGGATGTGTATTTCACTGAATCCTTTCTTTCCTCCCATGATTCAGCGGCCCTGTACGTGATCAACTTCGCTGTTTCCAGTTTTGTGGCCATGTCGGCGATCATGAACTGGATCCCTTCAAAACTGGAGATAGGCTGGCCAAATTGTTTACGGTTCTTGCTGTAATCCAGGGCTTCCTCAAATGCTGATTCTGCAATTCCCAGCGCCTGTGCTGCAACTCCCACTCTGCCCGCATCAAGGGTCTCCATTATTACCTTGAACCCTTCGTTCTTCTTCCCAACTATGTTGTTGGCTGATACCTTCATGTCCTTGAATACCAGTTCAACTGTGCTTGAGCCACGAATGCCCATCTTGTGGATGTCCCTGCTTATTTCCAGCCCTGGGGTGCCTGCATCGACAACAAATGTCGTAATCCCCCTATGCGCCTTGCTTGGATCGGTGACTGCGTCAAAGACGAAGAACTCCGCAATCCTGCCGTTGGAGATGAATGTCTTTGTCCCGTTGACAACGTAGTGATCTCCCTGTTCCACTGCAGAAGTCTTTATGGAAGCAGCGTCACTTCCGGCGCCCGGCTCAGTAATTGCAAGCCCTCCAATGGCACCCTGGGCTACCCGTGGAAGATAGCGCTTCTTGAGGTCTTCACTCCCAAACATCATGATAGGTTCAGCAAACAGAGTGAGGGCACCATCCAGTACTAGGGCCGTGCTGGGGCATCCTCTTGATATCTCCTCAATCACCCTTATGAGAAATCCAAACCCGAGACCGGCTCCGCCGTACTGCTCCGGGATGTATGATGAAAACAACCCGAGCTCCTTCATTCTTGAGATAAGCTTGTCTGGGACCATCATCTTCTCGTCTATTTCCTTCGCAAGGGGCTTTACTTCTTTCTCGGTGAATTCCTTTACATATTTCAGCACTTCAAGTTCTTCTTCGGTGAGTTTCAGCATACGTCCAGATCATTTACAGGCTATAAATAGTTCAGAGAGGACTCCGATCGACTCCGGAAAATGGCACATTTTGCGTTTGCAGGTAAAGAGTGGGCATCTCCCGATTTGGGCTCAAGATAGCCTCTAGGTCTATATAGGCATACCATCTCTTCCAGGTTTGGATTGCTAAACCTGGTGCAAATATTGCAGGTACCATGATCGAATAAAACTACCTCCTGCATGGACGACAGGCCAAGCCGGCCCTAGTGTAGTAATCCTTAGTTCTGGTTGATTTCGGATTTCAGTGTCTCAAGCAGATCCCCGGGAATTCTCGCTACTTCCCTGAAACCTTCCTTACGACACTCAATGAATGCGTTCCTCGCAGTGATGAATTTTCCAGCAAGGTCCTTGCTGAAGTTAAACCGGAGGTATTGAAGGGTTGATTCAAGCGTCTCTGTCGATCTTCCCTCCTCGTAGTTGGCCCTTATCTCGTTCCCATCAAAAACAAGGTATATCTCCTTCTCGACACCAGAGAGAGGCACCATTGATTTCATAAGGGTTTCCTGGTCGGTTATGTCTATGAACATGCTCACGCTGAGGCTCCCCCTGCCTGGGAGAAGATCTGAGTATATCTCGATAAGAGATTCTATTTCCTTCTGGTTCGTTATCTTCTCGAGATAGATCATCTCATTGATCTGGTTCAGCACTATTTCCCTGGTTTCAAAAAGGAATGTGAAGGTCTTGGTCGAGATCCTTCTTTTCTTCTCTATCTCGACGACCTTCCTATTGTAATCGTCCCTGATCTTGCCGTATTCTTCATGGCCAAGGACGCCGCTTCTCAAGTCCGGCTGCATTTGCATTATTCCTTGATTGTAGCTAACGTGTCCTCATATTTCTTGGCATGGGACTTTTCGGCCTTGGTTAGTATCTCAAACCAGTGAGCGATTTCGTCAAAACCTTCATCTCTTGCAACCCTTGCAAATCCCGGGTACATCTGGGTGTATTCGTAGGTTTCTCCCGCAATTGCAGACTTCAGGTTCTGGGAAGTGGTACCGATTGGTTCCCCCGTCACTGGGTCACTTGCTTCCTTGAGATACTTCATGTGACCAAAAGCATGAGCAGTCTCGCCGTCCGCAGTGGACCTGAATATATTCGCGATTTCCTGGTATCCCTCCTCGTCTGCTTTCAATGCAAAGTAGAGATATCTCCTGTTAGCCTGGCTTTCTCCTGCAAATCCCGCTTTAAGATTCTCCAATGTCTTGCTCTTGGCAAATTCCATTTCAATCGTCTGAGAATTTGAAACTCTTATATTATATTTTGTACCGATATCAACTGATAGTAAATATAATCTGGGATTTCCTAGATGCTGATGCATAGACCCCAAGGTAGGTGGGGACGTCGCATTCACCTTCTGTTACGCTGAAGTGCTCACCGTTCATGGAGATTTGGAACGAATTTTCTGAAGCTATGCGAACGGTTCCGTCCAGAAAAGAGTTCGGGATTGCTTCGACCAGTGGATCAAACTCTGAAAGATGGTCTATTGCTATCTCCTTGACCATCAGGCCTGTCTTTCCGTGCAGGCTTCCTGGGAGCCTTATCAGCCTGTGTGTGTCCGTAGTAACCGGGCTGTCGATCTCCACCCTTTCTGATATGCTCAGATCGGACAGGAGCACCTGCCACAGTTTCTCGTCGTCCGAATCCATGATCTTGTATTTTTCCTGCCCGGGCGTCTTTAGGATGTCCAGTCTCGGTCTCTTGTTTATGAACCGTGATCTGAGTTTGCTGACGTACTTTTCCGGGTTAAGCCCAGCCCTTTCAAGCAGGTGATCCATGATGCCTCCTGATGCGATTTCGCTGTAGAATTCTGAGATTCTTGAATCAAGTTCACCGACCCATCCACTTCCGTTGTACCTCACGCTGGTTGCATTTTTCCTTATTTCCTGGATACTCAAACCTTCAGCACGGATGTAGTTGGAGATTTCCCTCCTCATATCAGAGTCCAGGCTGTAGACTTTCTCGCTTACCACATGGACATGGTACCCCCTCCCTCCGGAGAAGAAAACTCTTAGTTCCGCAGGTTCCATTCCCATTTCTCGGAGCAGGAACTTCTCTATGAGTCTTCTTGCGTGACTCTTAACGATGTCGAGCGTCTGTTCGTATGTCAACTCCGTGACTCCCTCTATGTGATCTGCGTCAAGGTCGAAGATGAGTTCCGCCCCCATCCATTCCTTGTCCTGCATGTTTCTCTCCTCCGGCTTCCTGTAGTAAGCGGTGGAATAGTAAACGTGACGGGGTACAGTGGTTGATAGGAACCTCCTGAGATCAGCGTGTGATTGGAACGCAACGTGCCTGACCATTGATCCTGTGAAAGGTATGTAGCCGAATTCCCTGGAAACTATTCTCTCAGGTTCCACGGACCTGAACGAAGAGTAGTATTTCTTGAAAAGCGCCATGAGCGGTGGAACCTGTTGGGTTTTTTCCATCTGTTATGCATAATTGATTTGTGCTAAAAACACTTCACCATGTCGTAATGAAGAAACTTCCAGCAGCGCTGATTCTCATCATAATGAGTGTACCGGGCGTATCGATTCTCGACACGGCCCATAATCAAATTCCAGCTCAGGTGTTCTTTCCGAGCATTTCAAGTGTTACCTCCTCAAATGGCTCCATTAGCCTTGAACTATACAACCCTACAGGCTCACCGTATTCATACATTGCTCTTTACAGGGCGCTTGAACCGCTAGGAATAAAGGTGTCCAATTACGGCTACCTGATACAGATAACTGGACCATCTTCTTCAGTGAGCAGGCAGGCTGAAAGCATAGTTCATTTGGAGAACGCGTACCACCTTTCGCCTGGTCCGGGTAATGTTACATACACCCCATTCCTTTCCTACCAGCCAGATCAGTCCGGTCAGCCTTATTCCCCTTCACTCCTTGCGCAGGCTTACTCAATGGAGGGGGCGTATAGAGCCGGGATCAATGGTTCAAACGAGACCATAGCAATTATCGACGCGTTTGGAGATCCGTCAATCCAGTTCGATGTAAAGGCTTTCGACTACATGTATAGCATTCCAGGCCCACTGAAGCTCAATGTAATATACCTTAATACTACTCCGAACGCCTACAACCCATCTTGGGCGACTGAAACCGCCCTGGATGTAGAATGGGCCCACGCAATGGCACCTGGAGCAACCATCGATCTCGTGGTTTCTCCCAACGCCAACTCCGGCCTCAACAACGCAATAAGCTACGTGATATACCATCATCTTGCAAGTGTAGTGTCTCTGAGCTGGGGAACTCCTGAATATAAGATTGCGGACACAAACCTGACCCAGATGGATTCGATCTTTCAGCAGGCTGCCTTTGAGAACATCAGTGTTTTCGCAGCTTCTGGAGATGAGGGGGCGTACAACGGCACCACTCTCACTGTCAGCTATCCTGCTTCAGATCCATATGTGACAGGGGTTGGGGGCACTACTCTCTCACTCTTGAATGGAGTCTTTAGCGAGAGCGCATGGGGAGGCAGGAATGCGAAGGGGAGCTACGGAAGTGGAGGAGGGTTCAGCGGGTTCTTTACCCAGCCCAGCTGGCAGAAGACCGCATTTTCCAACAATTCAATGAGAGGGGTGCCGGACGTCTCCATGGATGCGAATCCTGCTACCGGAGTGGAGGCTATTTCGGAAGGAGGCCAAATTTATCTTGGGGGAACTAGCCTTGCAACCCCGATGTGGGCGGCAGTTGCCGCAATGATGGATCAGAGGAGCCATAGGGATATAGGTTTCCTTAACCCCCTACTGTACTACATAGGATCCTCTAGTTATTATTCAAGTGCTTTCAATGATATAACAACCGGCAACAACGGATATTACTATGCATATCACGGATGGGATCCTGTCACCGGACTTGGGACCCCGAGGGTGTCATTCCTTGTGAACCTAAGCGCAAAATTGCTTGAACCCCAGGGTTCTGCAATTCAGGTCGTTGGCCCTGGATTCAACTACTCTACCATATCTTCCGAAGTCTCCATAACCGCAAATCCCAATCAGTTCTCAGGATCTGATTTTTACTATCTCGCGTTTTACGGCAACAGTTCCGAGTTTATCAAGTTCGGAATAATGAATACAAACAATACCCTCAGTTTTGGTTTCATGGCTCAGTGGAATAACCTATCGTATAGTTCATTTGCCCCTCTTGGGAGTTTGGCTGGTACGCAGAGTTATGCCCTGTCGTTTAGCAGGAACGGGTCTGTCTTTACTGGAAGCGTTGGGACAAAGCAGATCACGGCCAACATCTACATGACCGGAATAGGAAGGTTCAACGATTCGATTGGTGCTGAATTGATCGGAGCACCTGGAAACGGTTCTGCAATCCCCAAGGCTTCATTCTCCCCGCTTCAGCTGGACAGTGGCTCTCTTTCTGCTGCACCGGAATATCTCCTTGCATCCAAGTATTCAGGCCTTGGGCCGGCTTTCACCACTGTATGGTTTAGATACAATAATGGATACCTGAACACCACCTTCTCCCAGGGCGTAGGCAATTCATACCTGACCCCTCCGCCGACCACTTCTCCTGTGGCGGTAACTTACACAGGGGATTTCAGGCCTGCACCGACTTACTCCTTTACGCTCCAAGGTTACACAGGAAGCGTTACGTGGAGTACTGTTCAGAGTGGGACCTCCATATCCGCAAACGGCCAGATTACGTTCAGTTCGCCTGGGAGGTATGAAATTGTTGCCTCGACATCATCGCTTGGAAACTTCTACAGGAACATAACGGTCCCTGTGATTTACACGATTAAAACCACTATATCGGCTCCTTTCGACAACCTTTCCGTTGATGCGTCATCATTGGTAGATTCATTCTATGCTTCAACCATGAGCTTTGTCGGATCAGATGTCCTGGATTATTACTTTCTTGAGGGATCCAATACCTTTGAAGTCTCTGCACCAGGCTATCATCCACTTCATGAGAGCTTCACGGTTACGTCCAGCGGCGCAATGGACTTTGCGCTGATCCCGCTGAATGCTACCCTGTCGGCTTATATCTATCCAGCAGTGCATGCATTCACAATAGACGGGAATGCGGTGGATTATGGTCCTTCGACCATTCTTACCGCATCTCCTGGCCTGAAGTACATCAACTTCACTTCCCAGGGGGAAGCGGTCAGTTCTGCGTTATTCCTGAGACCTGGAGCAACAATGTCCTTCCAGTACCAGGCGAGTTCGTCCCCCCCAGATAATTTTACCTTTTCAGGATACGTTTCAGACGATCCATACGGTTTGCCGCTGGAGGGTGTGAATGTCTCGTCCAATGGATCCTATGCCTACACCAACGCCTCAGGATATTTTAGCCTCATAGTTCCAAATGGTGCACACAGCATCCTCTTCTCCCTGAATGACTTCTATTCAGTCTATTACAATGGAACCTTTTCGTCGAACCTCTCGCGGAATATGACGATGAAATTCTCTTCAGAAGCCAGCCAGTATTACATCCATATAAACAGGGTGTTCTCGCTGCTGTTCTGGATATACTATGTGAGTTGGGATTATAACATGGCCCATGTTGCATACTTCAAGCTGTCCTATTCCCAGTCAAGCTCAATGGCCGACCCCACCACAGTCACTGTGGGATACAACCAGGCTTACAGGCTGTTAACTATCTCGCCGAACCTTGGAATATACTACTTCACCGTCAGCGCATTCCTGCAGACTGGCAACATATACACCAGCCAGGTTGTTGCAATGGATAACAGTTCACCGCTTACCCTTTACACAACCCTGGCAATATACGGTGCCATAATCCTTTATGTGGGGTACTTTGCTTACATGGTTTCAAGAAGACGCAGGAGAAGGCGTGAATACTAGACGCCCAGCCTTTTCCTCACAATATCCCTTCCCTTAACCATGCTTGCCAGTTTCTTCTCCCCGATTTCGCGGCTCCTGGTTCTGAGCCCACAGTCCGGGTTTATCCTGAGTCTCTTGGCATCAATGTGGTCCAGTGCAGTCTCTATCCTGTCGGCAACCTGTTCAGGGGTTTCCACATAGTCGATGTGCACATCGTTGACACCGAGCCCGAGGAACCTGTCGGTAGATGCATCTGCGAAGTCCTTCACGGTCTCATATGCAGAGATCTCCTGCTTCCCTGTCACGGGATCAACTATCCCCCTGTTCGCGAATTCCAGGTTATAGCCGTGGAAGTTTAGGTCAGGAATCCGCCTGTAGAGTATCCTGTAGTCAGTGCTGTAGCAAACATGAAGCGAGAATTCGCATCCCTTTATCCCCTCCATCGAAGCATTGAGAGATTCGACGCCTATGTCCATTTCCGCGGGGTGAGTCGTTAAGGCGGGTTCATCTATCTGGATCTCCAGGTCAAGATCGTTCCTGGAATGCCAGAAATCCCTTAGTTCCCTGATCTCCTGGTTTATGATCTCCGCATATTTCATGGCCAGCTTTTCCCTGTTCTGGTAGTAGTCGTTAAATGACCATTCCATCATGGTATACGGGCCGGTTATGGGCACTTTTATGGCCTTTCTAGTTAACCCCATGACGTCTCCCATCTCTTCTATATGCACATTTCCGGTTTTCTTGAGTTCTGATACAACGCTTCCCTTCCTGAAGTACCTGTTATCGAAGCTCCGGACCATTCCGTAAAACTCTATTCCCTTGAGTCCTGCAGCAAGGTGCTCGTACATTTCCCACCGGTACATTTCCCCTCCTACGCCTATGTTTTCCAGCCCGGTCCGATCGAAGAGATCCAGTGTTTCCTTGAGCGCCTTCCTCTTAAGCTGGTGGAGTTCTTCTCCGGAAAGCTTGCGGAAGACATTGCTTAGGTACTCCGGCTTCCTGAAACTCCCTATTTCCTGAGTTATCAGATCTTTCACTTTGTTTTCACCTCTCCCTTGAATACGCAGATAGCTTCTGATCTGCAATACCTCTGGGCAGGAAGTCCAGGTAGTCGTTGTGCGTTACAATGCATTTCACTACCCCATGCTTCTCTGCCACGCCGGTGGCCCTTTCCCTGGCCTTCTTCTCTGACACAAGGCCGGTTGAGAAAGCATCAGACAGCCCTATTCCTGGCACCCTGGAGTGTGCTGCGGCCGTGCTGAAGTACCTTGCGTCTGGGACGACTATAGAATGGAATTCCTGCCTGAATCCCTTGAACGCCGCCTCTGATATTGCGCCGGTGGATACCAGGATAACCGTTCTTCCCTGGACCAGATCTTCCAGCACAGACAGCCTGTCTTCCCCAAGATAACCGGTGGCCTCATACAGCAGAAGCTTGTCTGTGCCCAGCTTTTCAAGGATCGCATCGTATACGTGCAGGAGCCCGGAGATGATTCCGGAAGTGTCGTTACCCCCATGATCGCACATTCTTGCAAAGGAGATTGGAGAAGGCAGGAAAGCGTAGAATTCACCAAAACCAGGGTCTTGGTACATTGGGAATTCCATGGTCTCGTCCAGCGGCAGATCCAGGGCGACATCATCCCTGAGAGAGATCTTTCCCCTGATCTCAGGCAGCCTGTAAAATGTGTTTGTCTCCCTGTATCTCCTCAGTGGTCCGAGTGACATTCCGTCAGTTGCCAGCACTATTGGCCGGAATATGTCATTCCAGTTTGACAGTGGGTCCGTGAAGTGCTCGATCCGGTTTCCTTCTATGTTGCTTATGTAGTGCTCTCTCTTCTCCCTCGAAATTTCCTCAAGAAGGCCGTCAAAGGTATCTCGTTTCCTTTCCCATCTTCCTATCCTTACTCGCAGTTTCTCGCTTCTTGGATACAAACCGTAAGCAAGCTTCTCTATTATTGTCATCAGTTACACTCTCTCCAGTATCTCTCTTGCAGTTGCGTAGTCTCCCATGGACATTATGTGGATGCCGCGGACATAGCTCTTGATTTCGTCGTACGTTTCAAGTATCAGCCGGATTGATTCGCCCCTGATATCCTCAGCCTCGCTGAGCCTCCTCATTCCCTTCGAGTCCTTTGGGACTCCAAGCCTTGCAAGAAATTCCAGGCTCGATTTTCTCTTTAGGGGCATAAATCCTGGGATTATGTTGAGGCCACTCGCCCTAAATCCGGCAAAATCAACGCCTTCAGATCCTGCGAGGATCTGCGAGATGAAGAACCGCGATCCTGCATCCTTTTTCTTCAGCAGGAATTCAGCCTCGTTTGGCCGGTATGGGTTGAAGGCAGTCCCTACTGTAACGCTTTCCCCAAAGCCCTTCATCATTGAAGTGGAATTGACTATGGTGCGTATGGTGCCAAGCACGTCCAGTTCACGTACTTCCCTGGAGTTGAATTTCTCGCTGATCCTGTCTCCGCCTATGACAAAGAAGTTCCGTATCCCGAACTTGAGTCCTGTAAGAACCTGAGACATGATGTGAACGGCATTCTTGTCCCTTGGTGAGATATGCGGGACAGGAAGTATATCCGTATCGCCAGTAATATCTATCAGGGATGCAACAGGATCAATTCCGGGGCTCCCCATGGGGTTTTCAGGGCATGTCATCACATTGGCATAATCTTTCAGTAATTCCCTGGCCTCATGAAAGTCTTCCTTCCCGGCAGCCTTGTCCGGAACCACTTCCACTGACCGTATCCTGGCCAAGTCTGATACTGCGCCAATCTTCACCAGAGCCCCATAAGGCCTTAACTAAAAACGTTATGTAGCCAAAAATTACTCATAGTAATAATAACAGGAGTCAGACGTCAAATCTGACTCCCTGTGAAAGCGGCAGGTCCTTGCCATAATTGATCGTTACGGTCTGCCGCCTCATGTAGTTCTTCCATGAGTCGCTTCCACTTTCCCTTCCTCCCCCAGTCTCTTTTTCCCCGCCGAAGGCACCCCCAATCTCTGCGCCTGCTGTTCCTGTGTTCACATTTGCTATGCCGCAGTCCGAACCTCGAGAAGAGAGGAAATACTCGACCTCCCTGACATCGTTGGAGAAGATTGAAGACGATAATCCCTGCGGGACATTATTATGAATATCCATGGCCTCCTCCAATGTTTCATACCTATAGACATAGAGAATTGGGGCAAAAGTCTCAGTCTTGTCTATTGTCATCCCCTTGCTGGCTTCAATGATCGCTGGTGTCACATAGTGTCCTTTCTCGTGCCCCTTTACAGTCAACCTGGTTCCTCCGCATAGGAGTTTTCCCCCTTCTTTTTTCGCCGTATCTATGGCCTTGAGGAACCCATCAACAGCCTTGCCGTCAATTAATGGCCCAACTAAGACTCCTTCCTCAAAGGGGCTCCCAACCCTGACAGAGGAATATGCCTTGACAAGCTTTTCCACGAAGCTGTCATATATCCTGGAGTCAACTATTGCTCTCCTTGTGCTGGTGCATCTCTGCCCTGCTGTTGCAAGTGCGCCAAAGGCAACTCCTTTCAGGGCTATGTTCAGGTCTGATTTCGATGACACGATGGCAGCATTGTTTCCCCCCAGTTCCAAGATCGTTTTTCCAAGTCTCCCAGAGACTACCGTGGAAATATGCTTGCCGCTGGGAATGGAACCGGTGAACGAGACAAGTTTGATCCTGTGGTCGGATGATATTAGTTCACCGATGCTGCTCCCACTGCCGATTACCAATGAGAAGATGTCTGGGTAACCGAGGCGCTTCACGACACCGTTCACCACTTTCATGACGGCAATTGCAGTCAAGGGCGCTTTGGAGGATGGTTTCCATATCACGGTGTCACCCGCTACAGCTGCAATGAAGGAGTTCCATGACCAAACGGAACATGGAAAGTTGAAGGATGATATGACTGAAATGGGACCGAGTGGTACCCATTGCTCGTACATCCTGTGGTTTGTCCTTTCAGAGGACATGGTCAGGCCATAGAGTTGCCTGGAAAGCCCTACTGCAAAATCTGCGACATCAATCATCTCCTGGATTTCCCCTTCCCCCTCGGACTTTGTCTTTCCTACTTCAAGTGATACCAGCCTTCCGAGCTTTTCTTTGTTCAGCCTCAGTGCATTCCCGATTTCCCTTATGAGGATGCCTCTTTCCGGAGCCGGAACCATAGACCATTCTTCGAAGGCCTTTATGGACTTTCTGACAGTTTGTTCATAGGTTTCTCTTTCGGTTACTGTGACTTCAGCAATCCTGGATCCATCCACGGGGCTGAAGGAGGTGATTCTCTCCTTCCCTGATTCTACCCAGTTACCGTTAAAAGAGCCGGAATTCGTCTCTGAAAGCCCGACATCCGCGAGAATGCCGGAAACATCTCTATTTTTGGTCATGGGACGTGAATCACGCGTGCGTATAGAATGTTAATCTTTGACACTGGAGGGAGCGCATTTTTCAGCGTGCCTGGTAAACGGTCATCATGTTAAGAGACCCAATGGTGTAAACAGAATTGATGCCATAGGCATCAGGCAATTGCGCTGATCCGATCGATAACTATAACAGACAGGTCCATGAGCGTCTCCAGATCAGGTGATCTTCCGGTATCCTTGAGGGCATCGATTGACATTAGCGCATATTTCTTCGCCATTGAAAGCGAATATTCTATGGATCCGGATTCGAGGAATATTTGCTTCAGCCTCTCGCGCTGGCCTTCGAGGTTATCCCTGTCCCTGAGTATCTTCACGAGGTCGTCGGAATACGCGTCATGCCTTGATAGGGTATGGATCACCGGCATAGTGATGGCAGAATGATCTATATCCACGAATACAGGTTTGCCCAAGGTTTCCTCATTTCCTATTATATCCAGGATGTCATCCGTGATCTGGAAAGCCATTCCCATGTTGAATGCGAATTTTCCCAAAGTGTCATACATCTTTTCTGTGGATCTTGCGGCTCTAGCAGCACCCTGGGCGCATACAGCGAAGAGGTGGGCTGTTTTCCGCGAGATTATATCCATGTATGTCTCTTCGGACATCTCAAGGTTCCCCAGGTTATTATATTCCAGGACCTGCCCCTCGGCCATCTTCATTGCGCCCTGCGCCATTATCCTGGAAACCTCTGGACCATACCTGGATGCCAGTTCATATGCCTTTGTGAATAGATAGTCACCCACTACTATTGCGTTGTAGATGCCATACTTGTAGCCAAGAGTGGCACGTCCACGCCTTGTGTAGGAATTATCAATAATATCATCGTGAATGAGGCTTGCCGTGTGCACAAGTTCAGTGCTCACAGCTAGATCAAGAACTTCCTCGTATGGTCTGTCGCTTGCTATACTGTAACTGAGAATGGTAAGAATAGGCCTTAGCCTCTTTCCGCCGGCCTTGATGACATAGACCGACATTTCCTCCAGATCTTCCTGATCGCATTTGACCGAGTCAACCAGCCGAGAGTTGATCTTGTCTATCTTTGTTCTTAGGCTGCTCTCCCATTCAGAAATGTCCTTCATCTGCCTTCAGCTTTCTGGGGTATATGCTTAAATGACATTTAACACTTATTTAGGAATACTTCAAATTAAATAGGCACGTTCTTGCTTCCTGGATTCCTAGTTCTCTGTTCCCGACAATAACAGACAGGCTCAAAGGATCATTCTGCTAAACGGTGGAACTGTTGGGAATTCCCATTTAAGCCGGTTCAGAGGCTATCTGGACAGGATGATCTCAATAGAAGAAACGTTTGATTCTCCTCTCTCTCCCTGGACAACCTCGGTATCCAGGTTCACCCTTGAGTACTTGACTTCCTTGAGGAACTTGTGTTTGGTGATCTCTGCGATGTCAACTGCCTTGCTGATAGCTTTGCCCCTTGCCTTTATGGTTATGTGGTCGACATTGTTGTTGAACTGGGTTACAATTGCCAGCACATAGTTCATAGCAGGTTTCTTGCCGACGTAGATGATGTTTTGTTCTGCCATACAAAGCCTCTGAATCAGATTTAAATTTCTTATTTAATTGTATCGAAGTCTTTGAGTGTGGGACACTATTCCTTTTTCTTTTCCTTCTTAAAAGTACCCTCATTTTTGGTGATTATCACATAGACTCTTCTGCCTATGTATCTTCTCGGGATGTCTGCCTTTCCCGACATTCCTATTGGT
>JAKAFX010000043.1 GCA_021817735.1 Thermoplasmata archaeon
CAGTTTGTAAAAGTCAACAGGAGAAGCCTTGTGAGCGTTCCAGAAGGGGTTTCGGAAGAAGGATCTGCTATTGCTGCATGTGTCACTGGCATGCTGTATCACGCCCTTGTTGTAGAAGGAGGTCTTTCAGCAGGTCAAACCGTGCTGATCACTGGGGCAGGAGGCGGTATAGGCAGTAATGCTGTACAGCTGGCTAAGGCGCTTGGTGCCCATGTTATAGGAGAAACCTCCTCACAATGGAAGGCCGAAAGGATAAAGTCACTGGGGGCAGAGATGGTAGTTTCTGCAGCGGATGACTTCGACAGATCCATTAAGAAGGAATACCCGGATGGTGTTGATGTAGCCCTAGAGTGTGTTGGGAAATGGACTTTTAGCAAGGGTCTTAGATCCCTGGCAAATGGGGGAACGATGGTTGTGGTTGGGAATGTAGTCCCGGATCCTGTAGAACTTCCACTTGGGCTGATCATACTCAAGGGAAACAGGATCGTCGGTAGCATAAGTTCAACCAGATCCGATGTCGCAAAAGTCCTGGAAATGGAAAGCAGAGGGCAGATAAAACCCATTGTGGATAGGAAGGTAAAACTGGACAACGTCGAGGATGCCTATGAGGAGATAAGAGAAAAAAGGAACTTTGGCAGAGTCATGCTTGATCTGACATGATTCTTCAGTTTGCCCCTTTCGGTCTGGTTTTCCTTAAGCCTTAATTTTCCAAGCAATCCGGGGTTTCAACTCTACTTCAATTCAGGGGAGAGATGTGCAGAGTATTCCAACAAAGATCGGTTCTTCCTTTACAATCCATTTCCTGGCCTCAGCTTCCCTGAGTTTTTGCGTGACATGACTCCAGGCAACCAGATTATCCGTTTCGTAGAGAACCACGAATTCTTGATCGCTAATGCCGAACGAATATGTGGTATAAGACCTGATCCCCTTGTTTTCAGGGTGAGACAGTGCCATTCCGATGTGATTAGCCATAATCCTCTTCCTCTCGGCGAAATCAAGCAAGTACCACTCCACGGACTTGCTCATGGGGTAGCACACAAAGTACTTTTTCGGGTCTTGCTTCAGTGTATTCTCAAGGTTTCCTTCACCTTTCAAATAGGGTGAATCCTCATAGATTGAAAGCATGCTGTACACAGGCTCGGTTTGCTCAGCCAGGATGGATCTGATCTTCATCTTGAACCCCACACTTGCTTCCGGTGTTCTAGTCGAATACCATAATACCAAGTCAGAGTCTTCTCTGGGTGAGAGATATGCTCTAGCAGAAATGACGTCAGTTCCTGGCCTTTTCAAAAGCGAAAACAGGCTTGCGCTCATCTCAGACTTCTCAACGGTGTCGAGTCCCCAGTACCTGCCCCTGAATCTTTCAACAAGAACATTCATGAAGATTGGGCTTTCCACTGGGGAATATGGGTCCGCCATTAATCAAGATTTTGAGAATGATTAAGAAAAACCTAGTCACCGGAGACTGGAGAGGTCTGAATCAAGCGAATTCACAATCTCAGAGATCCGCCCTGAAAGGTCTCGCGTTCTGGACAGAATCATGTTTCTTATGGAATCGTTTCCGACCCTTGTATATGTGTGAAAATAACCTCCTTCACTTATGTTTTCTGTCTCCTTGACTGCTAGGCCCATGCAGACAAGCTTCTGTAGCGATCTGTACGCGGTTGACCTATTTTTACCAATGATACCTGCAACGGAGTCAAGATCAAGCGGCTTGCTGTCGTTCAAGGCAAGGAAAACAGAGATGTCAGTATTTGTGAGATCGAAGAGGCATTCTAGAAGGTCTCCGCAGGATGCCCTGTCTTTCATGATTTGGTTTATCGATCCCATATCACGGAAATGCGAACCATGTATTTTACGGTATTGCATGGTTGACGCATAACCTTAAAATACCAAAGAGCAATAGGGGAGTGTTATTAGGGCGCTCTGGATATGAGAGTGCCCTGGAGAAGTGACTATAATGGATAGAGAAGCAGAAGAAATTAAGAAAAGGATGGCAGATCAGATCAGAACAGCACCGGCCGTAACCGTTACCACCCTGCCGGTGGATCTGGATGACAGATCGTTCGAGTCATTTGTGAAGGGCGGTAAACCTGTAGTAGTGGATTTCTGGGCACCATGGTGCGGGCCCTGCAGGTTTGTGTCTCCGGTCGTGGAAGATCTGGCAAAGGAGTATGGGGACAGGGTTAAGTTCGGCAAGGTAAATGTGGACGAGAACCCCATTACTGCGAACCGTTTTGCCATTCAGAGCATACCCACGATCATGTATTTCAAGAACGGCAAACCAGTCGATGCAACCATAGGCGCTTTGCCAAGGCCTATGCTTGAACGCAAGGTCAAAGCTCTCCTCTGAAGGCTGGTAAAGTTGGAAGAGGAATACGACATAGTCATTATCGGGGGCGCTTCAGCTGGCCTGACAGCAGCTATTTATTCATCAAGGCAGGGAATGAGAACCCTTGTCATAACCAAGGACATAGGAGGACAGGCTCTGCTTACTGATGAAATCCAGAACTATCCTGGTTTCATGAACATTTCCGGCTTTGATCTCATGGTCAAGTTCCAACAGCAGGCACAGGCCTATGGCGCAGAGTTTCTGTATGACGAAGTCAACTCAGTGCGGGACATGGACGGCCATTTCATCGTTGGAACAGGAGGAAGGGAAATATCGACATATTCAGTGATACTTGCCTTTGGGAAGACACCAAGGGACCTTGGAGTTCCGGGAGAGAGCAAGTTAAAAGGCAAGGGAATCTCCTACTGTGCCGTATGTGATGGTCCACTATTCAGGAACAAGACGGTTGCAGTGGCGGGAAACGGAGACCATGCACTACAGGCAGCCCTGTATCTCTCAGGAGTTGCGAGCAAGACCTACCTGATCTACAAGCCCAGAAAACTCAGGGATGATGATGAGCTCGCAGGCACAGTAATGGGACTCCCTAACGTAGAGGTCATGCCAGGCTCGACAGTTGAAACTGCCCTGGGAGAAGCAAAACTTTCCAGCGTTGTGATCAAGTCAGACGGCAAAGAGGAGCAGAAAACCCTGGATGTACAGGGACTTTTCGTTGAGATGGGGTATGTTCCCAAGACCGATTACGTGAAGGATCTTGTGAAACTAAATGACCTGAAGGAAATTATAATCAATGATAACGGAGAAACTTCAAGAAAAGGCATATTTGCCGCTGGTGATGTCACTCACGTCCCGTACAAGCAGGCAGTTATTTCTGCTGGTCAGGGAGCGACCGCTGCTCTTTCGGCCTACAATTATGTCCAGAAACTCAAGGGCAAGACTGCCGTGAAGTCAGACTGGAGATCCATAAAACCCGTGAAGAACTGAGCAGTTTGCTCAGTTTCGTAATTTTTCACTCAAAATCACTGCTTGCGCAATCAATGCACCAGGGGGGAATTATATGATTATTCATCAATTGAGTCGATTGCAGAACCTGCATGCTGCTGAGTAGCATGGCACCTGCCCAAAAAGATTATTAGAACTATTTATATCCTTTATCATGAACGATCAGCCATTTCTTGATACAATAGATGCTTTAGAATTCTACGTCGGTTCCGCAAAACACTGGGCATATTTCCACAAAAACGCCATGGGCTTTGACATGGTTGGATATGCTGGGCCTGAAACAGGAGTAAGGGACCGTGTATCCTATCTGATGAAGCAAGGGGATATCAAAATAAAACTCACAAGTTTCATCACGCGCGAATCTGAGATCGGCAGTCATTTCACCCTTCATGGAGATGGGATAAAGGACATCTCCATAAAGGTAGAAGACGTAGACCAGTCTGTAGCTGAGATTGGGAAGAGAGGGATTGTTAAACCAGGAAAAGTTATAAAGTCGGAAACAGGAAACGGAAAACTCAAGACTTCAGTAATAAAGTCCTATGGAGAAACCATCCATACCCTGACGGACTATTCAGACTACGATTCAGAACTTCCTCCCGGCTATGATTTCGTCGAATCCAAGGGGAAGACCTCTGGTATTAGAAAGATAGATCATGTCGTCGGTAATGTAGAGGAGACTAAGATGGACTACTGGGTTAACTACTACATAAAAGGCTTGGACTTCAAGCAACTCATAAGCTTTGACGACAAGGATATCAGCACCAAGTACTCCGCTTTGAAGTCGAAGGTTGTCCATTATAACAACAGAAAGATCATATTCCCCATAAACGAACCAGCCCTTGGACTGAAGAAATCCCAGATCCAGGAGTTCCTTGACTATTATAACTCCCCTGGTGCACAGCATGTCGCACTGTTAACTGATGATATAATCAAGACTGTTGGACAGATGAAGGAGAATGGCGTTGAATTTCTTCCGACACCGCGTTCCTATTATGACACCTTAAAGGAACGGGTAGGTTCCATAGATGAAGACATTGAGAAGCTGAAGAAGCTTGACATCCTCGTGGACAGGGACGAAGACGGTTACCTGCTCCAGATTTTCACAAAGCCCATGGGAGACAGACCAACGTTCTTCTATGAGATTATAGAGAGAAAGGGAGGGACCTCCTTCGGGAAAGGCAATTTCAAGGCCCTCTTCGAGTCCATAGAGCAGGAGCAGGCCAGAAGGGGAAACCTGTAGATCACATGAAGATCGGCAGAGTCAGGAAGGACGGGAAGAAGGTAATCGCGTTCCAGCAGGAGAATCGCCTCTATTCCCTATCCGATGCCCTTCGCATCCCGGAAGCACTCCTGGTCGATGAATTTTATCAGTACCTGGACAAGATCATCAAAGGGAAGATCAGCATCAATGCCAGAGGAGATGCTCTTGAGGATTATGTGATGGACATACCTGTTCCATCAGTAACTAGCTTGAGGGATTTCTATGCATTCGAGGGGCACGTCAAAAACGCAAGAGGAAGACGGGGACTAAAGGTACCAGATGAATGGTACAGGATTCCAGTCTTCTATTACAGCAACACGTCAAATCTTTTTCCTTCTGGCTCAAGTGTGCCAAAACCTGGATATACAAGGGAATTGGACTTTGAAGGAGAATTTGCATTCCTGATCGGGAAGGACGGTATCAACATTCCTGAGAGCAGAGCAATGGAGTATGTCTATGGCATCACTCTTGCCAATGACTGGAGCGCACGGGATATCCAGTTGAGAGAATACTCCGTTGGACTTGGGCCAGCAAAAGCAAAAGACTTTGCCACCAGCATAGGTCCATTTATGGTTACAATGGATGAGCTTGATAGTAGAATGGTTGAAGGGAGACCAGAGATTGACATTGAGGTTGCCAGAAATGGCAAGATATTTGGATCCGGAAACCTAAAAGACATCTACTGGAGTTTAGGACAGATGATCCAGTGGGCATCCACTGACTCCTGGCTCAGGGCGGGAGACATAATCATGTCAGGTACTGTTCCTGGTTGTTGTATTTTTGAGTCTGGCCCTGGCAAAGAGGGTTGGGTTTCTTCAGGAGAGACGATCACTATCAGGTCATCCCTTATTGGTGAGCTTGAAAATGTGGTGGAGTGAGGTGAAAGCATGGTTTACTACGTGAAGCAGGGAATCCTGCCTGAAAGCAGGCACACTTATGTCAGCAGGGATTTGATGTACAGGGAAGAGCTCTTCGGGGAGGAGAGCTTCGACGGGCCCTACTCGTTACTGTATCACAGCGGGGAACCCACCAGGGTCAAGAGCATAACCCGCTTGAACAAGAAACAGCCTGGATTGGTGGAAGGAGAAATCGGCCATAAGCACCTCGCAGGATCGAAACTGCCTGCATCAGGTGATTTCTATGAAGGAAGACGGTACCTCCTGGTAAACAAAGATGTAAAGATAGGGCTCCTGAAGCCAGAACGACCATCTACAGACCTGTTCAGGAGCGCCATGCATGAGCAGCTGTTCTATGTCCAAAGAGGGAATGGGGCAATAAGGAGTCCACAGGGCACATTGAGGTTCCGCGCAGGGGACTATGTCTATGTCCCAAAGGGGACTACTTACTTTCCCGAGTATTCAACGGGTTCCGAGTTCTTCTTCGTTGAGACTACACAGAGAATATCAGTACCTCAAAGGTACATGAATATTTATGGCCAACTCAAGGAAGGATCACCATATTACTCAAGAGACATCAGGCCACCTACTCTGGGCTATTTTGACTCCCTCCCTGCCTCACTTAACGTGATGGTTGACTTTGGCGAGCATTATGTTAAGGAAGAACGGGACGAGAGCATGTTTGATGTTGTTGGATGGGATGGATATCTTTACCCGTTTGCATTAAACAAGGACTCCATGGCACCAATAGTCGGCAAGCTCCATATGCCGCCACCTGTTCACGAGACATTCAGCGGAAAAGGGTTCATGGTTGGTACATTCCTGCCCAGGAAATTTGACTTTCACCCCAGATCAATCCCCATTTCGTACTACCACAGCAATATTGACGTTGACGAGGTACTGTTCTATTCCAGCGGGAATTTCATGAGCAGGAAGGGAATATCAGAGGGATCAATCACTGTACATGTCAGGGGGTTGATACATGGACCGCAGCCCGGTATGGTGGAAAACTCCATAGGGAAGGTTGAAACAAACGAGGTTGCGGTGATGATAGAAACTAATGATCCTCTTTTGGTCACAGGCGAAGGAAAAGCAATCCTTGACCCATCCTACATGACATCATGGTACCAGTGAAAATGCTAATGTGTGCAAAGTACATATATTCAGGAGGAACAGGTACCGTCTCAACGACAACCCCAGGAACGCAAGAATGATAGTAGGCGATCGAACTTCAGGAAATGACGAAGAAAAGGAAAGCGATGCAGCTGTAGCCTTGATCGTAAACGACGGGCAGTTCCTTGTCATTAAGAGGAAACAACGTGAAGGCGACCCATGGTCAGGTGACATGGCACTTCCAGGCGGGTTCAGGAAGGAGGGAGAAACCCCGGCAGAAGCTGCCAGGAGGGAATCCATGGAAGAGGTCGGAATAAGGCCAGAAATCCTGCATTTTATTGGGACATATTCCAGTTTGAGGGCAAAGATATCGGTCAACGTATATCTGAGCAAGTTTACAGAATCGATACCTCCAGTAGCAGGCCCGGAGGTGAGTGAAGCTTTCTGGGTGCCATTCAGGATGCTTCAGCAGGGAGAAAACTGCTTCAATTATGGTCCGTACAGGATATGGGGCCTCACTTTCAGGATACTCAGGGATTACCTATCAACCTGAATTTATACGATAGGTGGATTATGGATCATGCAGTACTCGGAGGAAAACGGCACATTTATCATAAAGCTTGACAGTGGAGAAGAAGTAGTTTCAACCCTGGAAAAAATTTGCGGCAGGGCTTCTGTTGTTTCCGGAGCAATAGTTTGGGGAATTGGAATGCTGAAGAATGCTGAAATAGGATACCTGAAGGGAAGAGAATACGTGAAAATGACCGTAAAGCAAAACGCAGAGGTCGTATCCTTCCACGGCTCCATAGCAGATTCTACCCCTAAATTTCACATCCACGTCTCAGTGGCCCTAGAAGACCACAGTGTGGTTGGAGGGCATCTCTTTCAGGGAATAGTGGACCCGATGATGGAGATTCAGGTCATAAAACTGAATTCAGTTCACCTCTCTAGAACTTTGAATCCTGCCAGCGGACTTAAGGAACTCCAAGTGTCTCTCAAGTAACCGTTATTCAGGTTCTGAGGAACTACTGTGGCAAGAATAAATATCGGCATCTCAGAGCACACTATACTGATGGTGGGAAACTCTTTGACCTTACATTGCCATAGGCAATAGTTTGTCTCCGGAGTTTCATCACCCGATTATTAAGCTGGGCACGTGGCCGTCTCCTGTTTGAGAAAAACTTCTCCAGGTATCAGATCACGTTGAGGAGTATATATGGCTGGATCTTTACGGTGGAATATACTATGCATATATCCACGCGTCCCTAGCACGAGCGTTATGCCCAGATCGTAGAAGGATACAGGCAAATGCGAAATAGTATGAAAAGAATTCATGATTCACGGAGAAGTCGGTTCCAGCTGAATATTATAACTTGATGAAGAGACTTCCATGCTTCGGAAAACCGCTTTTGGCTTGCTCTCAACGTATCTGTCTACAATATCAACAAATGGGGGGTTTACAATTTGGTGATCGCCATGGTCGGTATTAATAGGCCCAGAGGAAATTGCTCGGGGAAGCTAGATGAGGATAGTCGACTCTGCCAAGATCCTATAACACGCTTCAGCGTAACTGGAATCTCAAGGCATTATGAATGATATTACGGAGTCCAATTCAGAGTGGTATCACGGTGGAATTTTACGATTTTTTCGCAGTTAGCCTGTATTTCCTGTCTCCCCCTGATTTAGCACCATCATATTGCAGAATTTCAGGATACTGTTCGATAAATTCTGTGAGTCCATTGAAGCCGTATTTCAGGGGGGAAAAAGTCGGATCAAGCTTCTTCAGAACATTTCCGAGGTTCGCACCAAGGACAGTCTTGTTACTATCCGCAGCCATAAAGGCCGCCTCTTCCAGCAAGTCTCTGCCTTTTTGAGAGACGCTTTTTGTGCTGTTTCTGATTGCTATTACAGCTTCATGTTCATCATTTATTACAAAAACGGTATAGGGAAAGGAACCGAGGTTGGGATCAGGAACATCCGGCATTCTTTGCTCCGTCAGGACAATCCTCTTCTCTACCAGGGAACTGAAAATACGCTTCCTCCGAAAGTGCTCCACGTTTGGGAGTGCATTAGCGAGTCCTTCTACGAGAAATACACTCACCTTGACGCACCCAAATCTGACCTCATACTGATCAAAAGCCTGAACTGCTGCAATTGCGGCCTTCTGTTCATCCTGTGTTAGTCCCTCAATAGTTTTCAGAGACTCCTTGGAATCAAACTCGGATAGATCGTTCGAGGGACCTTTATTTCCGGAAAATTCCTCAAGTGCGACATATGAATAATTTGAACTTCCAACGAGAGACTTTACATCTCCGGAAAGGCTTTTCTCGAATCCAACAAAAAATAATCCCCTTCCACGTTCCCTTGCCCTTAGGGCAATGGGCATATAATCCCGGTCGCCAGCAAATATAACGATCACCTCTATCTCAGGTCTGGTAATCATGATTTCCTGCACAGCAAGCGAAAGCTCTATGTCCGCACTATTCTTGTATTCCGTTGAAAGGACGTCGACTATTCTTATCCCTATTCTCTGTAATTCCCTTTTTGGCCCTGGGAACTGACTCCAATCAGCGAACGCCTGCCTTATTATGAACTCACCTTGCTTGGCGATTAGTTTTTCGAGCTGCGATGCGATAAGACTAACAGCAACCTCACCAGCATCTTGGTGAGTCATTTCATAGAGGTTAGTCAAGGAAAAGTAAAAATTCTCAAAGTCGATGAATACAGCGGCCAATTTTTTATTAGTCATATGCCGTTTTTAGAAGGAGCTTTCTAATAGACTTTTCTGTCAAATATAAGTAATCTGCCAACCTGATTTCATCTTTCCAGGTTAATCGACTCTACACTTAGACTTCTCTTTATGCCGGAATATAACCGCAAGAATTGCTTACGATTCGACCCATAGTACCTCTGTAATCCTTTAAATATAATCCATAAATACGCTGGCATTCAGGTGGTTTGCCACCTGGTGGCGTATCCAATGGAAGATCTGAGGCTTGTTTCCTGGGATTTCGTTTCTGATCAGAAAGGTCTTCACGGGGTTCTAGTAAGGGGACTGGATTACTGGGATGAGGTTGCAGCAAGATCGGGTCTTAACGACTTCGTTATTCTCTCCACCTGCAACCGGCTTGAGATTTACTATATGGGGGGAACGCTCAAAGTCCCCGAGGGCTTCGTATCACCCACGCTGGTTTCTGAAGGCAATGACGCGATATTACACCTCTTTAGAGTGGCATCTGGCCTCGAGTCAATGTCCGTAGGGGAGGGAGAGATACTTGGGCAGATCAAGGCTGCCTTTGACCTCTATTCGAGAAAAGGACTCGTTGGAAAGCAGCTCTCGGTAATATTCAGGAAAGCAATCAGCGTGGGAAAGCTTGTCAGGGAGAAAACAGGCATCTCGGTTGGGAAAGTCTCGATTCCATCCCTTGTGACAGAAGTCATCAACAAGAGGAGAAAGATTTCTGAAAGCAGGGTGTGTATAGTTGGATCAGGGAAAATGGCGACTGACCTTGCGAAGTATGTATCAAAACTCTCGCCTGTGGCTGCATTCATGGTTTCCAGAAACACACCATCACTACCGGTTGAAGGTTTTGAATTCAGGCCGATGGGCTCCCTATTTCAGGTGATGGAGGAGTCCAACGTAATCATTACTGCGACCTCGTCAAAGGAGCCAATCATCAACGAAGGAGATGCATTGCGTCTTTCGCGGGGGAAAGTGCTTGCAGATATCTCATTTCCTGCCAACATTGAATATGGCGTTGAGAAAATCCCCGGAATAACCGTGGTTAGGCTGGAATCCCTCAAGGATATGCTTAGCGAGAATGTAAGAAGGAAGAAGGACGAAATCCATAAGACCGAGGCAATCATAAACAGGGAAATCGATGCACTCAGGTTTAAGTTGATGGATTTTGCCGCTGAGGATGCAATCAGGGAGCTCTACATTATTTCCAGGATGATAGAGGAAAGGGAACTCTCAGAGTACCAGAAAAAGGCACGCCCCCATGACGGGGAGTCGGAGGATGCCCGAATGATGCTTGAGTCAGCACTTGGACGACTGCTGTCTCTCCAGACCTTCGCACTGAAGAGCCTGGTCAAGGCAGACAGTAGCGGAGAATCGGAAAAGTTGATCCGTGCGTTGAGCGAGGAAATCAAGAGGGCCCAGAAACACCTTTCCCAGCCTGGAGATCACCAAGATATCCGAAATCGGCGAGTCCAAACTCCTCAGTGAGCCCATAGACTCTGAACCTCTTTGCATCAACGTTTTTCAGGACTGGCGTGAAGTGCTCATCACTGAGCAGTGATTGCGCCACATCAGTACCGGAAGAGAAGAAGCTCAAAGCTGGTGTGATTAGTATCCCTGATTCCCTGTTATGAACGAAAGCAGGAATCTTCAGTACCCCGCCAATTTCATCCCTGAGGACCAGAGATGGATGCTCGTGTCCCAGGATGGTAATTTTCCTCATTCCCCTGTCCCTGTCGCCGTGATATATATAGTAACGATCGGTTTCAATGAATTCCGGCAGTTCGAGGTTTCTTTTTGCAAGCATGGTCAGGAGGAAATTATCATGATTTCCCCTGACAAACTTCAGGTCAACTATTTTCTGGTACCGGTCAACAAAGTGGATCACGTCGTCCCATTCCTGAGGGAGATTCCTGGAAAACTCATGCTTGAAGTCCCCGTTTATGATGAGCATCTCTGGTGAATATCTGTCTATGAT
>JAKAFX010000098.1 GCA_021817735.1 Thermoplasmata archaeon
ATCAGGATATACAAACATTCAGGCCCTTAACTCTGGGGCTTATCCTGGATTCTCATGGTCTGTCCCAATCACGAAGAACGCGAATATCACTTATGAGAAATATGGAATCATAGCGGCCCTGGGGCTCTCCGTTGTTGTCCTATATTACGTCTTCAACAGGAAGAAGTAACGCTGAACCCGGAAAGCAATATATGTCTTGATGCGGTATTCTACGCATGGGTGGAGACAGGGTCGTAATAGGCGTAACCGGCGGTTCCGGATCAGTGCTGGCCGTCAGGCTCCTTGAAAGGCTGAATGGCGTCGAGAAGCATCTTGTCATGAGCGAGAACGCCAAGATAGTGCTGAAAGAGGAAGTTGGAATTGAGGCAGCAGAACTGGAGGCCCAAGCAGACCAGAACTACTTGGACAGCGACCTCTCTGCTCGAATCAGCTCTGGCAGCTTCATTTTCTCTGCCATGGTGGTTATACCGTGCTCAATGTCGACTCTCGCAAAGATCAGTGCGGGAATCTCGGATACCCTCATAACAAGGTGTGCAGCGGTTGCCCTAAAAGAGAGAAGGAAATTGATCCTGGTCCCAAGGGAGATGCCCCTTAGCACCATAGCCCTTGAGAATATGCATAGGCTTTCACTTAACGGGGTAATCATCGCACCTGCTATGCCTGGTTATTATACCAGGCCCAAGACTGCCGATGACATGGTGAATTTCGTAGTTTCCCGGGTAATGGATCTGATGGGGGTAGAAAACAATCTCATCAAGCGATGGAAGCAGTAAAAAGCCGCAATTCCTGGTTGACCACATGCTCGGGAGGCTGTGCAGGTGGATCCGCATCCTTGGTTTCAGTGCAGAGTATGTTTCAAGCGATCAGGATGACAGCTCAATACTGGAAAGAGCAGTAAACAGTGGCAGGATCATAGTGACACGTGACGTACAGCTGAGTTCGAGAGCGAAAGGATCTCTCCTGGTACGCTCCCTTGAGATAGATGACCAGCTTGCTGAATTTATTGGAACCTACAGGCCGTCTATGGAAGACATGTTTTCAAGGTGCACATTATGCGACTCCAGGCTGGAAATCATCTCCTCTTCGGATCCTGTCATTTCCCTCCCCCCTGCCATAAAAGAGAGATTCCAGGAGGTTTACTGGTGTGATCACTGCGGCAAAGCTTACTGGCATGGGACTCATTACGATCAGATGAGAATGAAGATATCCCGACTGCTGGGGGATGCCCATGAGGATTCTTGAAGAGAACCGGGCAGAAAACCTCATCAGGCTGCAGGTGGAGAACCAGGACGATCTGTGGTACCTAAGGAACATCATTTCAGAAGGTGATCTTGTCAGGACAACGGTAATGCGACGCGTGGAGAAGCAGGCTGACATGGTCAGGTCCAAGGAGACGAGCAGGAAGCCTGTCCCAGTCCTCCTAAGCGTGGAGTCTATTGACTTCAGGCCGTTCACCAATTCGCTGAAGATTCTGGGAGTCATAGTGGGGGGGAGCGATGAGGCGAGGGGAGAACACCAGTCTGTCACCGTTGAGGAAGGGACTTCCTTTGACCTGATCAAGGAAAAATGGACGGATGCGCAGTCACATATGCTCACCGAAGCTAAAGACAGTCCGTTCTCGTTCAAGGGTGTCTTCGTCACCATGGATGACGAGGTCGCCGATGTATTTGCGCTACGCAGCTATGGGATCCATAACATCGGAACTGTTGAATCCGGAAAGACAGGAAAGCAGTTCGACACTCCTTATAGTGAGGATGATTATTTTTCCAGGATCGTCAGCGAGATCCTGGATCCCATCAGGGACCTGCAAGCAATCATTGTACTGGGTCCTGGATTCACAAGGGAGCACTTCATATCATACTTAAGGCAGAAGAGCCTATTCAGGAACGCCAGGATACTGTCTTTCCCTTCTGATCGGAGGGACATAGGAGCAGTCTATGGTTTTCTGAAGAGCGACGAATCATCAAGGCTTCTCACAAACATGCGCCTGATGCGGGAGCAGGAACTTGTTGATGCGTTCCTGAGAAACCTTAACACCAACCAGTTGGCCTGTTACGGAGTTGCTGATACCATGAAGAACCTTGAGTCCTCCGCCGTTGAAACCCTGATGATTTCCGAGGAGCTCTACAGGAGCAGCGAAGGCATGAAACTTCTTCGAATCGCAGGCGATACCGGTGCCAGGATACACGTATTCAGCTCCCATGGTGACCCTGGCATAATGCTTAACAAGTTTGGCGGAGCGGCTGGCATACTAAGGTTCAGGGCTTCTTCATGAACCTGCTGTCTCTCATATCTATGAGAAACCTGCATGCATTGTGCCCGTCCACGACCCTGTGTGTCGATTCCACTCTGGAATCCAGGAGGGTAGTGAAGAGGTTATTCTCTGCAGAACAGGCTTCTGAATACTTGCTGGATATTGCCATCAGGGGGCAGTTGAATTCCACCAGCTCGAATGAACCTCCTGGGAGTTTTTTCCACTGGGCCAAGTACCCATCCTTCTCCCTGATGGATGCAAGTTTCTCCACCCTCTCTTTCCCCTGGGAAGAACCGAGCGACTCAGAGTATGGCTGGACAAGTTTCTGAGCCCTCATGTTCAGGATCTTCCCCACATGTTCCCTGCCAAGGTGTTGATTCACGTAATCCAGTGTTTCAATGGCGATGTCTGAGTAGCTCT
>JAKAFX010000044.1 GCA_021817735.1 Thermoplasmata archaeon
GAAGCTAACACCATGCAGTAGTTTTTGTAGGCGCTTGTTTCTTGATGCGAGAGATCCCGAACAGAGAGTCCAAGGAATATATGCCGACCAGAAGATCAGGAACAGGGATTCTTCGCCATATATGGAATTCAATGCCAGTTCTGACAGGGTGTCGGGAGGCACGGCTGGACCGAAGATATATCCCCCTAGGTTTTTCCCGACTTCGTCGGTTGCCTTGACCGCGTAATAATAGGGTTTACCGTACACATGCAGTGCAGTGGGCATATTTGTGCTATTAACCAGGGTTATGTTTTTTATTGGACCAACCTGCGAATCGGTTCCCTGAGACAGTGAGGTGAGAACGCCTTCAAGAGTTGGTGAGGCGAAGCATTGAACTGTAACTCTTTGAGCCTGTTGGCCCGGCATCCTCCATAAGTGAATGGAGTATAGGGAATGGTCTGTTTTGTTAATCACCGGGGAAACGAAGACCGAATCGCCCCTAATAGCAAATGTCTGACTTATGGCATAATAAGTACTGTAACTCCTTTCGTTTATGACTTCGGTCTGCTCCAGAGTGTAAAATCCTCCGTTCAGGCCAGAGATGTTGTACTGCAGACATCCGCTGGCGTTTGTTACGCCAGCGTTTCCAGAAGTTACAGTTTCGCTTTGTTGGCCGTTGAACAATGACAGTGAATATGAGATGGGTAAGCCCTCAACACCATCTCCATAGATATCGAATACCTGGGTGTAGACACTCACCGTGCTACCATTGGGATTCGCAGACAAAACGGTCGTATACTGAGGTACCCCGCTGTAATCATCGGATAGGCTTGTAACAGTGAATGACAGGAATGTTACTGCAATTATCGTGATCAACCAGGAGACAACCACGATCACAAACAACCTGGATTTCAGGAGTGATTTCAAGGTGAGGGCGATTCTCGACGACACCGACATTTATGTTTATATTACATGTCAACATAGATATTTTTGCTTAAGGAAAGAAACTATCCAAGAACTGCCAATGATTAAATACACCTGTTACTTCATAAATTAAATGGTCACTAAGGAAGAAGTTCTCGAGGCCCTGAAAGAAGTATCCGATCCTGAGATCGGGATGGATATAGTTAAC
The DNA here is from genome assembly GCA_021817735.1 of Thermoplasmata archaeon. Lineage (GTDB taxonomy): Archaea > Thermoplasmatota > Thermoplasmata > Thermoplasmatales > Thermoplasmataceae > JAKAFX01. The sequence goes on from JAKAFX010000044.1 coordinate 1,112, forward strand.
CTTGGCCTTGTTTATGAAGTCCAGATCAATGGAGACAGAGTGTATGTCAAGATGACCATGACTGCACCAACGTGCCCCGTTACACCATGGATTCTTTCCGAAGCTCAGAGAGTCGTGGAGAACCTAAGTGGAGTTGAGGCAGCAGACGTGGAGCTTGTATGGGATCCACCGTGGAATCCAGCCCTAATGACCGATGAGGCAAAAGAAGCCTTGAACATGTACTAGAGCAGTTATCGCCATTATTGCCATCGGCACTCTGAACTCGCTTTTTTTTACGAAAAATGCGTCCGTTATGTGCAGTCTCGGTTTCAAGGGAGACTATCTGACCATCAGGATCGGTGAGATCACTGCGAACGCCGGTATTTGGCTTCCAGCGTCGAAGGAATTTGACCGCACAGCAGTTCGCTTTATAAGGATGGTTTAAATACTTTATATAGATGTGAGTAAGGTGTTTATATGAGTGAAAGAGAGAAGATTGCTATCGAAAATATCGTGGCTTCCACCTCACTTGCGGAGCATCTTGACCTGAGCAAGATTGCACTTGCGCTTGATGGATCCGAGTACGAGCCGGAGCAATTTCCTGGCCTTATCTACAGGCTTCATGAGCCAAAGACTGCCGTTCTGATTTTCAGGAGCGGAAAGGTCAACTGTACTGGTGCAAAGAACCTTGCCAACGTCAAGCTTACCATTGATACAATAATCAAGAAGCTGAAGAAGGCTGGAATTGAAGTTTATGATAATCCTGACATAATCGTCCAGAACATAGTTGCAGTTTATGACCTGGAGGCGGACCTGAACCTCACGGAGATCGCCATGTCCCTCGGCCTTGAAAATGTGGAGTATGAGCCGGAACAGTTCCCGGGCCTTGTCTACAGGGTCGAGGAACCAAAGGTGGTATTGCTCCTTTTCGGTTCGGGAAAGGTTGTCTGCACTGGCGCCAAACAGGAAAGTGAGATAGAACAGGCAGTGATCAAGGTCAAGAAAGACCTGCAAAAAGTCGGGCTCATTTAGTCCGATTTTTGCAATCCTGATGATCCGCCGGTCAAGGAGGTTTAGGCAATTCTAGATTATGCAAATTATTCGTGTGTTAGGCCATCGTAGGTGAACCCCGCCCCCGCCTGCGGAACAAGGTTTGTCTTTGGAAAGACCCTCATCAGAAAACAGAACCGTCCTTCATTATTTCCCTTAGCAGTGAAGTGGCGTAAACCCCTTTACCGAGGGAGAAGCTGAGCGTATTGTCATTCACCTCGAAATCTCTGAATCCTACCTGTGTGATTCTTCTTTCTCCCTTTGAGGACAGGTCTGGTGCTGATGTTATCCTGAAGTCCTTCAGGTCAATCCCTTCCCTTTCCAGGATCTGCCTCTCAATTTCTCCCTGATGACCCTCAGAAAATCTTGATTCGTAGCCGAAAATAGGGATGGTCAGCCGGACCCTGTTCTCCCTGACAAGCTGTTCTACCTTGGATATGTTAAACCTGCTGACCCTTATTTCCTCAGACTTGGTTGCATTGAAGTACCCGTCCACAGGGAGGGCGATGTCTCCTTCCTCTGGCACAGTTAGGGGAACGCCTGAATTCAGCCGCGTGGATAGCATCAGGTTGAAAAGATAGCTCTGATAAGCGTGCACGAACATCATCGAAAGGTTTCTAGGAAATCTCCCCTGAAATATCTCCCGGTAAGAGCCCCCAGTGCGGATATGGTTCAGTACCATTCTCTCGTAGATCAGGTGTCTCGGGAACCTTTCCAATGCTTTCTCCGCATCTCCGTCCTCGAGGAACTTCAGCCTGAATTCGTCAGTATCAAGCTCTGGATCCGCAATGTATTCTACTGCTGCAGCCTTGAAATCACCCTTGATGAGGAACTTTCCAACCCTGTGCGTTATGGGCCTTATTGATCCGAACCTCTGTGAACCAAAGAAATTTGGGAAGCCTCCCTTTTCAATGATCTCCAATGCGGTATTCCTGATCAGGCTGTCCATGTTCTTTCCCGTAGATACCTTGATTGTAAACCTGTTCCCCAAAAGATCCCCTAGGGCAAGCATCGTGTCTGACCTGAAGCTATCGAGGATCTCCACATCCTGGATAGAGATAAGAGACAGGTCTGCATTCTTAGAGTTCACGCAAAAGTACTGGGTCTTCACCGCGGTCTTGTCCTTTGTTCCTGCATAGGTGATGAGTTTCTTGCTGATTCCAAGCCTGCGTGCGAATTCCATTACCAGGCTGTTTGTTTCCCAGTTCCTTATCCTGGCCCTGAAAATAATGTACTTGCCTTCCGGCGACTCCGCGGGAAGAGCGGGAATCTCGTCTACAGTGAAATCTTCCGGGAATTCCTTTATCCTTCCACTGAAACCTTGAGAGGAGGAGATATACCCGCTGATCCCGATTCTTTCCTCCCCGTTCATTGATAGACTTCTACTGTCCTGTAAAGGTTGTCTCTTTCGACCGGGACCATTCCTATTTGCTTCAGTGATGTAATGATCGTCTCCTTGCGCAAGTTTCCAACATCCCTTCCGGTCGCTGGTATCACCTTCTCGTCGTAGATGGTACCTCCCCAGTCATTTGCCCCAAACATCACGGCCATCTGCCCCATCTCAATGCCATTGGTGAGCCAGGAACTCTGGATCACCGGAAGATCTCTCCCGAATACTATCCTAGAAATTGCGATATTCCTCAGGACATCCTCTCCGCCAGCCCTAAACTTCACCTTGCCCGCGCGTTCCAGCTCAGTGTTTCCCGGCTCAAAGTTCCAAGGGGTGAATGAAAGGAAACCGTGGTACTTTTTCTGGAGCCTCAATATTGACAGAAGGTGCCTTGCTTTGTGGATACTCTCCTCGACGTGTCCATACATCATTGTAGATGATGTCTTTATGCCGATCCGGTGTGCGGTTTCCATTATTGAAAGCCACTCCTTTCCGCTGTCCCTGGGTCTCCCGATCTGGACCCTGACCTCAGGGTCGAATATTTCAGCGCCAGCTCCAGGTATGGTCTCGAGACCTGATTCCCTGAGCTTTTCCAGGAATTCCTCCACCTGAAGCCTGGCTTTTTTCGAGAAAAAGCTGATCTCCGAGGTTGATAGCCCATGGATTCCAAGGTTAGGGTATTCTCTCCTGATCCTCTTGAAAAGTGAATAAAAGTAGCTGGCGTCCAGTAAAGGGTTGACGCCCCCCTGTATCAGGAGCTGCCTGATTCCGAATTTCCCGTAGTACCTGCCTATCTCCTCTATGACCTGATCCTCTGTCCAGGAGTAGGAGTCTTCCTCCTTGCCAGTCCTGTAGAAGGCGCAGAACTTGCACCGTACGTTGCATATGTTGGTGTAGTTGAGAATGAGGTTGGAGACAAATGAAACCCTGTTTCCCGAGATGGAGTCTGCAATCTTCCTGGCTTCCCGTCCCAGTTCCCTCAGGTCTGCATAATCGTACAGGTAAGCAACTTCCTCTTCTTCAAGCTCGTCGCCATTCCTTGCCTTTGCTAAGATCCTTTCCGTATCTCCGGAGACAAGCATCGGGGTTGATTTCCTCTAATGATTATAACATTTGCCGATACTCCACCCCCTTGCTGAGATCCCATGGGCTCGTACCCTGAAACACCCTCCTTTTTAATATCACCCGGAAATCCACTGGCGTGAGCCTTTACCTGAGAGGCAAACTTGTTGTCCTGACCAATGATCTTGACGCATCATATGCCTCTGAAATAGCAGACATGGCAAATGACCGCCTGGTAAGAGACATGCTGGCGTCGGAAACATTCCCCCACCCTTTCACGGTGGAGGACGCACTGGCTTTTTTCGACAAGAACAGATCCATTGATAACGAGATGTTTGCTGAAGACTTCATAATCCTGTATGGGGGGAAGCCTGCGGGCATTATCGGAATCAGCAACATAAGCTGGCGCCATAGGTCTGCTCACGTGGGGTACTGGGTTGGGAGGAAATACTGGAATAGAGGGATTGCCTCAGAAGCTCTTGAGCTCATTGCCAGGCATAGTGCAGAAATAGGGTTGCACAGGCTTTATACCAATGTGCTTGATCATAATCTGGCTTCTGCTAGAGTGCTTCGGAAGAACGGATTCATGCTTGAGGGGACCCAGAAGGACGCGTTTATGACCGACGACGGGTTCCGCTCGATGCTCAGGTTTGCAAGAATACTGGAATAAACTTGGCCCCCTGCTTTGAAACAACCAAAGAGAATATGGAATGGGGGGATGGAGCCACCCGAAGGCGGCTCTTTCTTGGCTTGTTGCCGGGACTACGGTTTTACCCTCTTCAGGTACCACCTTTCTGCTCCCTCTTCCTTCTCCCTCTTGAGGGCATCTGCGAGTGAGGTGGGAGCACTCTGGATTCCAGCTTCCCCTTCCTTCCAGTTGGCTGGCGTTGCAAGCTTGTTCTTCCAGTTGAACTGGAAGGCCTTGACCACTCGTATGATCTCGTCCATGCTTCTTCCGACTTCTGCCGGGTAGTATACCATCCACCTGACTACCTGATCCGGGTCTATGATGAATACCCCTCGAACCGTTCCCCCAGACTTCTCATCAAGGACGTTGTACATTCTGGCAACTTCCTTGTCAATATCTGCGATGACCGGGAAGGGTATCTCAATCCCGTAGTGATCCTTGATGTCCTTGAGCCAGGCTATATGGCTGAATATGCTGTCTACGCTTAGTCCGATCAGTTCAACGCCGAGCTTCTTGAAGTCTTCGTACCTGTTGGTGAAGGCCATGAACTCCGTTGTGCATACAGGAGTGAAATCTGCGGGATGCGAGAACAACAGAACCCATTTGCCTTTCAGGCTTGAGAACACTAGCGGTCCCTTGGTCGTGTTGGCAGTGAAGTCCGGTGCTTTTTGCCCAATGTAAACTGGCATTTATCTATCACCAAGTTAGTAAGTCCAGACCGGGATTATAACATTTAGGCCAATGCATAATTTGCATCGATCGAAACTTACTATATGCCGCTGACCGCTACGCAGTAATATCTGCGCCGGGAGTCGTTGAGGCATATCTGGGTGCGGACCATGCCAGCCCTCTTGAGCTGGCTTATTGCATACATCAGTGTCCTCTTGGGCAGCTTAGTTTCATCCTGAAGCGTTTGCAGGTCTGTGATCTTCACCTCATAGAGAACACGAAGAACCAATCTGGAGGATGGAGAGAGGGGTTGTGCTTCTTGGGATGCGATCATTATCTTTTAATGTGTGAACGGTATAAAATAGGTTCGTTGCTCACAATGTGAATTGCGCCAAAAGAGCCATTGCTTGAAACCTTTGTCCAGCAATTTGGAGAAATTGCTGAGTTGAGGGGGTCTTGAGCCATTAGTCATCGCTCACAAGAAAGATTCCGTATTTCTAGATATGAAATTCTGAGGCTTACAACAGGCCAACGGAAATGAGGTTGCAGGAATTGCAATGTAGATGGAGAGAGTTGGGGTAGAGCCTCGGAGAAGAAGGATTCTCCAGGACAGCATCTTCACGCTGGACCGCGGATCAGCCCTGCTCGCAGGATGATGTTCGTTGCCAGCATTGCTGCAGGAATGCTATGGGCTTCCTGGGGAAGCAGGAAAGCAACTGAATGAATTGGCTGTTTGTATCATTTCAGGTAAAATATTTCGACAATATTCTTATATCGGGCGCTAATCTGTTGGGCTATGGCAATCCCCGTTTCAGACATCATGACAAGGAAGCCAACATCATATCATGCCCCTAGCACAGTCGATGAGCTGGTGGGGATATTCATAAAAAAGAACGTGACAGGCTTTCCAATAACGGACAGCAACGGCAGGTACATTGGGATGGTCAGCCGGAGAGACATATTTGACAATACCGGTGAAACCCAGACAGCCATGCTAATGCGGAAAGCCAAGGCCGTGAAGGAGAGTGACCCCATACAGGTGGCTGCCGCCGAAATCGTGTCCCAGAGAAGAAGGCATGTCGCGGTGGTAGATGATCAGGGATACCTGAAAGGGATCCTGACTCCACAGAACTTCATGGACATCCTTATCCAGAATTACAAGTCAGTACCTGTTTCAAGATTCCTTGCAAGCAAGGTAGTTCCGATATATGACCGGATGCCCGTATCCGTGGTTCCTGAAATCTCTCGCATCACTGGAATCTACACATATCCAGTGCTAAAGTCTGGTGGTATTTTCGCAGGCCTGGTAACTGACAGGGATATTTTCGAGCGTGCAAAGGTCAGCACCGAGACAATAGTTTCCGAGTTCAATATTTCATCCGATGAAGACCCTTGGACATGGGATGGTGTGAGAAACCTGATGCCATATATTATGTTCAGGAGCCACGTCAAGCTCCCTGAGACCGAGATATCGGAGATAATGATCAAGAATCCTTCTACAGTCTTCGTCACTGATACCGTCGAGCGTGTCGCGACTATTATGAAGAAAGGCAACTTCAACCAAGTTCCAGTGATCGAGACCAGGGAAAAATTGTCCGGGATCATATATGATGTTGATCTCATGGGTGCGTTTGCGTGACCAAGGTTGAGGAGATAATCGAACTTGCAAAGAGGCGGGGATTCTTCTGGCAGGCTTTCTCCATCTACGGCGGTCAGTCTGGATTCCTAAACTACGCTCCCCTTGGGGTACTGCTAAAGGATAATGTAATCGGAATATGGAAGAGGAACCTGCTGAGGCATGGGGCGATATTCCTTGATTCGCCAAATGTCACTCCTGAAGAGGTCTTCAAAGCCTCCGGGCATCTTGACAGGTTCTCTGACATTGCTGCAAGGTGCAGAAAATGTGGCAATAAGTTCAAGGCTGAAAGCCTGCTGAAGGAGAAGGGCCTGATTCCAAAGACCTCCGAGGAAGCCAGGGAACTACTGATGGCTAACAGGATTAAGTGCCCTGTATGCGGTTCTGTCCAGTGGGATTCTTACGATTTCAATGTGATGTTCAAGATCCAGACTGTTGACGGTTCCAACCTTTATCTTAGGCCAGAAACAGCACAGGGAATTTTCACCGATTTCAAGCTGCTGCTCAACTTCAACAGGGGAAAACTCCCCATGATAACTGCCCAGCTGGGTAAGGGATTCAGGAATGAGATATCACCCCGGCAGGGACTTATCAGGATGAGGGAGTTCAACATGGGCGAGGTTGAGGCGTTCCTTGACAGCAACAGGGTAAACTTCCCGGTTTTCCCCTCAGATAACATGATCAGGCTTGTACCAAACAGTTCCGAAGAAACTGACCTGAAGCTCAGCGAGGCCGTAAAGAATTCAATGATGGGGCACGATCATGCGTTCTTCATGGATGTGGCGGTTGATGTCCTGAAGGATGTTGGGCTGACCGGTAGTTCAGTGAGGCTCAGGCAGCACAGGAAGGAAGAACTTGCGCATTATGCCAATGATTGCTGGGACGCTGAAGCAGACATAGACGGAGAGTGGATCGAGGTCATAGGGATCGCAGACCGAGGGAATTACGACCTTACCAGGCATCAGCAGTTCTCAGGCGAGAATCTAGAGGTAACGGATGATGGGAGGAGCTTTACTCCTTCCGTGATTGAACCGGCCTTTGGCATTGACAGGATATGCTTTGCCATACTGGTGAATTCCTACAGGAAGCGGGAAAACGGTTACAAATACCTGTCTCTGCATCCTGATATAGCTCCATACCATTGCGTATTCCTTCCGCTCCAGAACAAGGATGGGCTTGATGCACTTGCGGAGAGCATCTTTTCTGAAATGAAGAAGAGAGACCCAAGAGTAGGAATCGATCAGTCAGGCTCAATAGGGAAGCGCTACGCCAGGCAGGACGAAATTGGAACTCCTTTCTGCGTCACAATCGACTACCAGTCCCTGGAGGACAGGACTGTGACCATCAGGGAACGTGACAGTACAGGCCAGAAAAGGATCAGGATCGATGACATCCTCGCGCTGACTGTGGAAGAAGGGAAGAACCCATTCAGCGCCCTCTATTCCTGAGCTTCGATGGTAATTGCATGATAAGGGCATAGCCTTGCTGCTTCAGCATGCGGCGCATATTCTTCCTTCGTGATTGTCCTCCTGTTTACAACTGCCTTTCCCGAACCTGAGATCACGAAGTTGTCAGGAACTATTGCAGTGCATATGGACTCTCCCATGCATTTGCCCGGGTCTATGCCCACGGTATACTTCATCTGCTTGCTTTCACCGCCTTCTTCGCTGCAGTGAGGGATAGGAGAGCACACTTCTCCCTGGCGGGCCCTACCTTTATGCCCAGGACATCCAGGAAACCTGATTCCGTGAGTGATTCCAGGTATTCAATGGGCTTGCCCTTGAGCATATCTGTGAGCATGGAAGCGGAGGCCTGTGAAACAGAACAACCCCTTCCAACAAACTTGGCGTCCTCGATTACGGTGCCTGCGATCCTAAGCTGGAAGTGCACAGTATCACCGCATATGGGGTTGTACTCGGTCATGGAGGCATTCGAACCTTCGAGCTTTCCATAATTATGAGGGTTCCTGTAGTGATCAAGGATTATTTCAGCGCTGATTTCCTCTTCGCTCATCTGGCAAACGCCTTTTTTGCATTTTCCAGGGCTATAAATAACTTGTCAGCGTCGTCCCTGCTGTTATACACATAGAAAGATGCCCGGGATGTGGCCTGGACTCCAAGCCTTGTCATTAGCGGCATGGCACAGTGGTGACCCGCCCTCACCGCTATCCCGGATTGATCCAGATACGATGAGATATCGTGTGGATGAAGCTCCTGCGAGGATATTTTCAAGTGCCTAGAGTTGAGTTCGCTCTCAAGATCGAAAGCTGGTATCTGGCCGATGTTGAAGGAAAACACCCCGCCATGAACCTTGGGATCTCTTGGACCGTAGTAGGTAAGATCCTCGATTTCTCCAGCCCTTTTCATGACATAATCCATGAGTTCCATCTCATGTCTCCTCACATTATCCATCCCGAGGTTCCGGAGGTAATCAACTGCAGCGGATAGCCCAATGGCTCCTTCTATGTTTGGAGTGCCTGCCTCAAACTTATAGGGAAGATCATTCCATGTTGCCCCATCGAGCCTTACCTCCCTTATCATGTCACCGCCCCCCATGAAGGGTGGCAGTCTCATGAGCAGTTCTGGCTTTCCATAAAGAACGCCTATTCCCGCCGGGCCAAGCATCTTGTGCCCGGAGAATGCCATGAAGTCGCAGTCGATCGACTTCACGTCCAGGGGCATATGCGGTACGCTCTGGGCTCCGTCCACTATGAAAAGGGATGATGCCTCATGAGCCATTTTCGCCAGTTCGGATACTGGGTTGACTGTTCCCAAAACATTTGAAACGTGCGTCAATGACACTATCCGTGTCTTCCTGCCTATCTTGGACTTAAGGTCCTCCGGGTCCAGCCGGCCCTCTGAATCTATATCTGCATACCTGATTACGACCCCCTTTTCCCTGAGAAACTGCCATGGAACCATGTTGCTGTGATGCTCCATTACGGACAGCACAATCTCGTCACCGGCCTTCAGCTGCCTCCCCAGAGTATAGGACAGGAGGTTGATTGCCTCGGTCGTGTTCCTTACGAATACTGTCCCAGCGGGATCCCTGGACCCCACGAACTGGGAGATATTTTCCCGAGCCTTCTCGTAACGTTCTGTAGCTTCCTCGCTGATCCTGTAAATCCCCCGATGAACATTGCTGTTGCAGCTGTAATAATAATCTTCTATGGCGTCGACTACCTGCACCGGCTTTTGCGTAGTCGCAGCGCTGTCAAGATATGTAAGGTCCCCCTTGCTCAATATCGGAAAGTCTTTTGCAACCCTGACCGGATCAAGCATCTTGAAGCAATTCCTTGGAGTAATCCTGGACCTTGCGGATCAGATCCTCGTCAGAGGATTTCTCCACAGGGCTTCCCAGGAACCCTTCCATCACCATTGCCCGCGCCATATTTGAGGCTATGCCCCTCGTTCTTAGGTAGAATATCTGCTCTTCGTCCACATCGCTGATCGCAGATCCATGCTTTGACTTTGTATC
>JAKAFX010000045.1 GCA_021817735.1 Thermoplasmata archaeon
ATCTCGGTACCTATGAGATCTATGTTAACTCAACCAGCCCTTCGGGAGGGGAGAATTCCACAACCTTCAATGTGAGTGCTTTCAACGGAGTGCCGGCAGTGAACTTCACGATCCTGTATTCCGGAAAGGTGATAAGCAACCAGACCACATTGAGCAGCTTTAACATAACTGTTCCACAATCAACTGCAATAAGGTTCAGCCTGTACAACACATCTCTTAAGGTTCCTTCTACTACATACAAGGTACCACTGTTAATCAAGTGGAAGTTCAACAACAGTATCTCTACTTCTGTCAATGTCACGCATGTATTTACAGTCCCGACAATAAAAACTGGATTCCAGTACATGAACGTGTCCGTCCAGGCAGTCACTGGAGCCTATAGCAACCTAACTTTCCGTGTCAATGTTACTGACACCACACCGCCTGTAGCCAGGATCACCATGACGAACGCAACAGGTTCCGCCATTTCAAATCCAGCTGCTGATACCACTGTTGTGTTCTGGGCAAACTATTCAAAGAGCCCTTCATATGATCCTTACTACCGCAATGTCCAGTTCAATTACAGCTGGCAGGTAATGTATGCATCCAATGGGACTGTAGTCTCAGCGAGCCCAACTACCTACAACATCACATCCGGTGGCCTCAATTCATCCACCCTTGGTGTTAGATTCCTGACTCTGGAGAACATGAGGGTATCACTAAACGTGACAAACCCCATAAGCAATCTTAGTGGTCACAAGTCGCTTAACCTTACCATTACGGTTAATACACCAAGAATCCAGATCGTCAGTGCCACTATACAGGGAACCCCAACACAGGGAAGCCCGGTAACGATTTCACTCACAGTTTCTAATGTTGGAACCAAGAATGCATACGCCTATAACATCTCGATACTGATCAACAACAAAGTTCAGGGTGGCCCATACCAGGAGTACTACCTCAACGTGTCTCAACAGAAGCAGTTCAATATAAGCTGGACTCCTTCTCTTTCTGGAAGCAGCATAACCTTGGTTATTCAGGGAAGCACCAGTAATTCACCAGCCTTCTTTGCTGCTCTTGGATCAACAACAGTGACTACCAGCATAAAGGCACCGTCCTACACAACGCCTCTTGTCATAGGGGCGATCGTAGCAATAATAGTGGTTGTTGGAGTTGCATACTGGTATGTCAGCACTAGGGGAATAGGAACAAGGAGAAAGGAAGAAGGCGCTGAGAAAAAATCTCTCCTGGAACAGAAGAAACTGGAAAAGAAGAAGTAACTGCAGCCTTCATTTGTGAAGAAAGGTTGCGTGACCCCTCATTTTGGGGTTCCAACCATTTTATATTTTTGTTTTAAGGGTCTTAAACTCAGTCTATTACATCTCTTCTAGAAGTCTTATGCCCACGAGTCTTGCAGAATCAAACAGTACAGACCGGAATGCATGGTTTATGGCGAGCCTTATCTCCTGGATTTCAGGAAGTTCTCCCTTGATCCTGCAATTTGTGTAGAAGTCATTGTACGCCTTAACAAGGCCCAGCAGGTATGAGCAGATCAAGTCTGGCCTGAGGTACTTGGCTGCGTCGGAGAGATAATATGGGTACATGAAAACCTGCCTTGCAAGTTTCCTCTCATATTGGTCCAGTTTGATTTCTCCAAGGTTTATTCCGCCCTTTCCAAAGTCCTTGAAGAGGCTTGTAGCCCTTGAATATGCATACATTATGAACGGAGCAGAGTCCCCTTCAAAATTAAGGGCTTCACTCCAACGGAACACCATGTGCTTGTCTGCGTTTACTCTCGCAACGCTGAATCTGATGGACGAAACTGCAACTGCCTCAGCTATGATTTTGAGTTCCCCATCTGGGAGATCCTTCCTCTTTTCAGCGACGATTGCAAGGGCCTCCTCTGTCATTCTCTCCAGGAGTTGGTCAAGCGTGACTATGTTTCCTCTCCTCGTGGACAGCTTTCCAGTGTCCAGTGAAATGAAGCCATAGAAGATGAAATCCAGCCTCTGCTTGAAATCCATAAGTTCAGTAAGTACGTGTTTGAGTGCGGTTCCGTGGTCTTTATGATCCTCTCCAAGCACATCTATGAGCCAGTCCGCATTCAACGCCTTGAATAGGTGGTATGCGAGGTCCCTGGCAGGATAGAGTGAAGTTCCATCAGATCTCCTTAGGTACATTTTTCTTCCGTTGGGCAGATCCAGGTATTTAGCACCGCTCTCGTCCTTAACATAACTGTCAAGGCTGTTGAAAACCTGGTCCAGCTCTGAGCTCTGAAGAAACCCGGATTCCCAGACAAAGTCATCTATCTTGATTCCGAGTTTCTCAAGCGAACCCTTGATTGACTGGAGGACAATCGCTGCTGTCGACTTGACCTCCTCAACGAGTTCCTGATCATTGCTCTCGTACTGTTTTATGACTGGCCCAAGGATCTTTGCCTCTCCACCTATATTTTCCATTTCCTGGTAGATCTTCTGGTAACCTGCAAGCAAGTTGCCAACGTTGCGATCCTTTCCATCAAAATACCGCCTGAACCCTTCATAGAGTGCGATAACCTGTTTTCCTGCGTCATTGACATAGTACTGCGTTGTGACCCTGTATCCGTATCGTGACAGTATCCTTGCAACAGAATCGCCAATTATTGAGTTCCTGGCCCTTCCAATGTGGATTGGGCCAGTGGGGTTTGTGCTGGTGTGCTCCACGCACACCCTTTCAGGGTCCTGAAATACGTCAGGGTATTCACCGCTTCTTTCAAGAGATTCTATTACGGGCGCCAGGAACGCGGATGGCTTGAGAAAAGTGTTTACATAACCATTCCTGCTCTCAACTTTTTCGACAAAGGGCAGCTTTCCGATGGACGATTCCAGCTCTTTGGCTATGGATGCAAAGTCCATGCCTGTCTTTTTAGATAGGGCGAAAGTCCTTACGACGATGTCAGAGAACCCACTATCGTCCAGGAGTATATCACTGTCTGAAACCTGCGGCAGAATGGACTTGGCAGACTCTCTTATCTTGCTTAGGTAGTCCTGGAACAATAGCACGAGGCTCTATTGAAGGACAATATAAATTAATTATCCGGCTTCAGCTCAACCGGTATTCCAAGGTGAGCAAGATGCTCCAGGAATTGCGGGTAACTCTTGGATATTTTCTCGACGCTCCCGTGGGACACAACATATCCGGCCATTATTCCTGCAACTATCCCGGCCATTATCATCCTGTGGTCGCTGAAGTCCAGTGAGTGCGGGTTCTGGACAATTGAAGGGGGTCTGATGCGTAGGCTGTTTCCACGGTGCTCTGCGGTACCTCCAAATGCCTTTACTAAGCGCTGAATCTCGACAAGCCTGTCCGATTCCTTCTGCCTGAGCCTGGAGACTCCAAGGAGCGTTATTCCGCTCTTTGAAAATATGCCGGCAACGGCAAGCACGGGGGCCAGGTCAGGGAACTGATCCACGTCCACAATTCCCTGCAACTCGATTTTGCCTGGCCCATCGATGATCAGTGAATCATCCGCCAAGCTTGCGCATTGAGAGTTCACCAGCGCCATGATGGAACTGTCCGGCTGCAGGCTCTCCCGCTTCAGGCCTTTTAGCTCGACCCGGCCCGAGGCCCTGAACAGGGAGACCAGATAAATGAATGCAGCAGAGGAGTAGTCAGATTCAACCGATATATCCACCATGTGTTTCCTCGCGATTCCCTTCCTGAGCCAGATCCTGTTTTCATCCCAGCCACATGAGATTCCCAATGTCCTGAGGCAGTCAAGAGTTATGTCGATGTAGCTTCTGGAGACTATGTTCCCTGTGACTTCAAGGACTTCATTCTCACCTCCGGCAACAGCGAGGAACAACAATGCAGAAGAAACAAACTGGGAACTGGTTTCTCCAGAAATTCTCCGGTTTATGATAACCCGGTGTTTACCATCAAGTGCTATTTTATCCTCAGAAATGTTCACGGAGACTCCATTGCTCTCAAGGAAGTCCGATAGTTCTTTGAATGGCCTGATCAGCAACCTTCTGTCAGCGGATATCACCGATCTGCACCCTTTCGCTGCGAGAAGAGCCATGGAGAGCCTTGCTGAAGTTCCAGACTCCATGGCATCAATCTTATCCGGGCAGGCAAAAGATGGCTCTACTTCGACCGTATGGTTATGGATGCTCACAGAAGCACCGCATTTATTTGCAATATCCATGGCTACAAGCTCATCCTCAGCGAATCCTATGTTACGCAACCTGATCGGAATGCCAAGGAATGCAGAGAAAAGGAAGAGCCTCTGCGTATAGCTCTTTGACGATGGTATATCAATGCTTCCTCGGACATGGCCTCCTACCACAATAGCCCTCAATGTTCCTTTACCACCTGGATTCCTTCGTCTGCAAAATGAGTAAAAATACAATCACCGAAACCCATGGGATCAATAAGCTCGGATGCCGGGAATATTGCAAATAGTGCTGGACCTTTGCCAGACTGGGATGCATAAAGGGCACCCCTTCTGAGGAGACTTCCTATCCCAGCAAAATCAATTCCGGTGTAAGCCCCCATGATGAAACCGTTCATTTCCATTGCGCCATATATATTCCCATTCTCGGCCATAGAGTAAGCCCGCAGAAAACAATCCTGCAGGTTTCCACTTGGAGCAATCCGGATGGTGGAGGAAAGAATCTTCCGTTCTCTACGCGGGACTATAATTACCGATTGGTTACCTAGCTTTCCTCTTCTCTTGACAATATGCTCCCGGTTGTCGGTTAGGCAGTATCCGCCGTATAGGCAGGCAGCGAGGTCGTCCACTGCTCCAGTCACTGAGGTTCCGTTGGCAATCGATGCCTCTGCGGATATTTCCAGCAGGTCTGCGTCACTCATGGAGATCCCTTCAAGTTTCAATATCCCATATATGACTGAAAGGACGAGGGCACTGCTGCTCTTCAGCCCATTTGCCTCAGGGATCATGCTTGTTATGGAGACGCTGTAGTTCCCACGAGCTATTTTTCTTTCAGCCAGGAACTCTATGATATTCCTTATCCCGTCCTGCTGCGTCACTCCATGGCTCATGGAAACCGTCACTTCCATCGGGAGATCCACTGAACATGCCCCTCCTTTTCCAGTTGCGAATGCTGAGACAACGGAGAGGCCCCCATTCGCTCTCAGCGTGATGGATTTCATGGAACAGTTCCCCCTGCTATGCCAGCGATTATCTCATCAACGGCTTTCAACCCGGGGTCAACGCCATGGAGCCTCCTGAATGACTCATAGGCCTGCCCGGAAAACATGGAGAGGCCACTGGCATGCGGCTTGCCCTGCCTATCAAACTGTGCCAGGAACGGAGTTTTCTGCGGGTTGTAGATCAGGTCTATCCCTGCCCTGGCTTTCTGAATGGCCTCTGGTGGAAAAGGGAGTTCTCCCTGTTCATGCAGCATTCCAATGGGGGAGCAGTTGATCAAGATATCAAATTTCAATGTCCTCGCACGGGCTAAATCCAGGACCTCCGGGGCTGAACCGCTCCTAAACAGTGGATCATTGCGGGACAGCTTATCGGGGCTTCTCGAGATCACGCTTATCTCAGAGTCGCTGAAATTGTCTGTGATATATGCATAGACGCTCCTGAATGCTCCCCCTGTACCCCTGATGCATATTCTTGAGGACTCCATCTTCAGGCCTGATGACTTAAGCAGGTGCCCAAAACCTGAATAATCCGTGTTGCCGCCAACAAGCTTTCCATCGTGGGACACTACCAGGTTTACCGCTCCAATCCTAGACGCATCGCGGTCGACCGAATCCAGGCACGCCATCACGCTTCGCTTGTACGGTGCGGTCACATTAAAACCCAGAAACGAAGTCCTGGAGATCGAGAGGAACTTCCCAAGATCTGCAGGCTCCAGATCAACCGCAAAGTACAGGTTCTGCATAGAAAGACTCCGATATAGCCTGTTCCATAGCGCCGGACTCCATGAATGAGAAACCGGGTGGCCGATAAGGCCCGTAAAACTAGATGGGTCCATAACCACTCACGATAAACTCCTTCAGCGATTTCTCGAACGTTTCCTGCCTTACCTCTGCCAGATCCATCTTTCCTGGCCGGACAGGATAGGGGATCACCAGAATCCCATCCCTTGACTTCTTGTCGTTGAGGACGTACCGCATCATCATTGTTGGGTCCACATTCTCCAACCCAGGAAGGTCCAACCCTGAATCCCTTATCATTGAAACAACTCTGTGTAAGGTGTTCTCTCCACACAAACCAAGATCGCATGCAAGTTTGGTTTCAAAAATCATCCCTGCCGCCACTCCGCGTCCATGCGGAATGGCATTTTGTGAAACTGCTTCAAGGGCATGCCCAAAGGTATGCCCGAAATTCAGGAAGATCCTCGTGCTTCCCCTATCATCGATGTCCCCCGAGATGAACCCTGCCTTTATGCGTATACTCCTTTCAACGATCTCCGCGCTACCGGAATGATCATTCTTAACCAGGTTCAGGAATCCTCTTTCATCGAGAAGTTCCGGATCCTTCAGTATCGCATATTTCACTATTTCTGAAACACCATTGAGAAGCTCATCCCTGGGAAGAGTGGCGAGGAAGTCGAGGTCTATGATAATCCTGGACGGGTTCCATATGGTACCGACTGCATTCTTGAGAGAATCAAAATTGAGGGCGTTCTTCCCTCCTATGGAACTGTCAACGCTGGATAGAAGCGTCGTTGGGAACGCAAAAAAGCCAGTGCCCCTCTTGTAAGTGGCGGAAACAAACCCTGCAAGGTCGCCAAGGGTACCACCGCCGATATATGCAATGATACCTCCGCGTGGGAAGCCAAGGGAAAGCAGACTGGACACCATCCCCTCATAACTGGACAGGGACTTGCATCTCTCGCCATCGTCCACGGGAGAGTAGTGAACCCTTCTGTTATTCGAGAGCCACTGTGAGAGCTCATTGTGCAGTGAGAGCACCTTGCCGCTCACGGCAATGTACGTATCATGACCGGACAAGGCTTCGAGTTCCTCCAGCATTATCCCGGAACCTATCCTCACCGAAGTGTTGATTCCGTATCTGCTGAGGCTGAAAACTGAACTGGAAAGATGCATCTCTTGCAGGTGTTGCATCCATCAGGACTAAAAAAAGATTAAGCAAGATGGTACCCTTTTCAATACTATGGCAGAGAATATTCGCATTCCGCTTGAATTGCCAATTTCAGGCGTTTACCCAAGGATTTCGCATCACGGCATGATCGCCAGCAACCGGACCGCGGCACTGGTTGATTCAAGCGGGACTATTGACTGGGCCTGTCTCCCAACATTTCAGGACACTCCTCTGTTTGACTCAATCCTTGACAGCACCAGGGGCGGTCATTTCTCTATAAGGCCATCAGAGTCAACCGGCATCACATCATCCCAGGCTTACATCCCGGATACCAATGTGCTGATCACCTCGTTTTACCAGGGACTCACAGAACTCATGAGAATCACGGATTTCATCCCTGTCTCTGAGTACGAGAAGATAGACTTCCCTGAGATTCATCGAAGAGTCGAAGTGCTTTCTCCCGTGGAAGCCATTTTTGTGCTGAAGCCAAATTTCAAGTTTGGGAAGAGCGTTCCGCATGTTACATCTGTTGATGGTGGCTTCCTCTTCAGCACTGACGAGGCAACAGTTACTCTTTCCACCGATATCGCAGGGGTAATCGTTGATGGTACAGTAAGGGGAAGCGAAAAACTTCAGCGCGGCGAATCAAGATGGCTCATCATCCAGCACGGGACTACTGTTGTGAATCCCGTCATGGACTGCAAGTCTGACCTCAGGCTGAAAGAGACCATAGATTACTGGAAAGGGTGGGTAGCGCAAGGAAATTTCCCGCAATACTACAGAGACACTGTCGTCAGGACTGCCCTTACGCTGAAGGGACTGTTTTACCAGCCAACAGGGCTCATGGTGGCAGCTCCCACTTCAAGCCTTCCTGAATGCATAGGCGGCGAAAGGAACTGGGATTACAGATATGCTTGGGTTCGAGATACCTCATATGTCATTGAGGCGCTTTCTGAGGCAGGATATAAGCGGGAGGCAATCAGGTTCCTGTACGACATGATGGAGATCGTGAAAAAGAGTGGATCATTGAAGACATTATACCCCATAACCGGCGATGGTCAGCCCGACGAGTACGAGGTAGACTACGAGGGATACATGAAATCACGCCCGGTGCGGATCGGCAACCTTGCAAGGGATCAGCTCCAGATTGACGAATTCGGTTCCATAATCAATGCTGTTTACCATGTTGCCCTCATAGGTGGAACAGTAAGCTCATATCTCTGGCACTTCGTGATTGGGATAGTGGATTCAATAGAGAAACTATGGCGCAATCCCGACTCCAGCATATGGGAATTCAGGACAGAACCAAGGCACTATGTATACTCAAAAGTGATGGCATGGCTTGGATATGACAGGGCCATCAGACTTGGGAAGCTCCTGGGGTTCACTGCTCCATATGAGAAATGGCAGTCTACAGCTCAACAGATAAAGGACGACGTAATCTCAAAGGGCTTCAACAGGGAGATTGGATCATTTGTCCAGTACTACGGGGCTTCCGAAACTGACGGATCACTTCTGAGAATTCCCCTGACAGGATTCCTGGATCCGGCAGATCCGATGTGTATCGGAACAGTAAGAAGGATAGAGCACGACCTGATGAGCAGCAAGTACCTCTTCCGCAGATACAACAATTACGATGGATTGAATTGCCAGGACAATGCGTTCACGCTCCTCTCATTCTGGTATGTTGAGTGCCTGATGGCCATGGGTGAGGACCAGCGCGCAGCAGAAGTTTTCCAGTCCTTGCTTAAGATGGGAAACCACCTGGATCTCTTCTCGGAGGAGATGGAACTTTCAACCGGAGAAATGATTGGCAATTTTCCTCAGGCACTCACACATCTTGGGGTGATGAGGGTGGCGTATCGACTCAAAGCCGCGCCGAGGCATGAGTAAGATTTCGTCAAATGCTCCTGTTGAAATCGGAGAGTTTCTTCTCCCTCCGTCTAATTGATATATAAAGCATCAGAAGGATGACACCCGAGGGCAGTAGTGCCAGACCCAGGTACAGGAGGGCGGTGTCAGCCACAGCCACGTAACCAAGTGAGCCATGAACATAGCTGGGAGCAGCCTGAACATTCGAGATCTTAAGCATCCATGTCCCTGAAGAATTCGAGACGACCACCTTGTTTACCGGGCTTGACGGACTTACGGTAAAATTGGAATAGACTAACCCTGAAGGGCTTACGAGAGCGACCGATACATTGCCTGTTGTCGATAGAGAATACGCAATCTCATCTCCCTGGCCCACGCCACCTGTAGTGTTTACCGTGATGTAGCCTCCAACCGGGATTACCTTGGTGAACTGGTTACTGTTGGTGGAAAGGATCCCATAGCCTGCAACGCCCAGGAGAACAACTGACGCAACTATCAGGATAAGGCCGGAACGCATTGTCCACTTTGTATTAAACGACACCATTCAATTCTTACCATTTAAATATAGTTTTTAACTGTTTGGATCGCCTAAGGGGGCAATAGAGCTGCCTCAACATTATCCCCATTTTCCAGTATTATGCGGCCAATTCTGAGCATATCCTGGACAATTCCGGAAAACCTTTCAAAGTCGCATTCCGGCAGGACGAGTTTAATCCCATTGATGCTGGAACTCATGGAAAGCTTCTGGCTGCTCTTCAGCGCCCTGATAGCCCCTATGGCCCTGATCAGGCACTCCACGTCATGCATCACTGCATCGTCCTTGACATTCGGGGCAGATGGCCATTTCTCGAGATGAATACTCTTCCTCTTTTCGCCAATCTTGACGAGTGAGTAAATTTCATCAGTGATGTAAGGAAGAATGGGGGCGTACATCTTCAGGATCCAAAGGAGAACTGCATGCGCAGTCCAAATGGTTTCCTTTTGCAGTTCCTTGTTTCCTGACTCCTCTGCAATCCTGACCATCGACTTGATGAGTTCCAGGTAGTTGTCGCAGAAGATGTTCCAGAAGAAGTTGTCCAGAGACGATCTTGCCTTGGAGAACTCATAGGAATCCATGTGCATGGTCACTTCATCGATTACACTTCCCGCTCTCCCAAGTATCCACACATTGATCGGGTGATTGGCAGCTCCAGCATGCTCTATGGTATTCCCTCCGGAAAGTATCTCTAGCAGGCGGTATGAGTTCAGCAGCTTGATCACCGTCCTCCTCCCCCTCACAAACTCCTGTTCGCTTATGTTGACATCTTCGCCTGGGGCAGCCCCGCTGGCCCAATATCTTACTGCATCTGCACCGTATTTGGAGATGAAGTCGGCAGGAACAACAGCGTTACCCTTACTCTTTGAAAGCTTAAGCCCCGCGGGATCCCGCACGTTTCCGCTTATGAAAGCCTCTTTCCACGGAGCCTGACCTCTGTGAATGATGCCCCTAAGTATCGAGGTGAATGCCCATGTCGAGATGATGTCATGCGCCTGGAATCTTGCAGTGTACGGAGGAATGGTATCAATCAACCCATGACTTTCGCCCGCAATGACCGGTGAAAGAGAGGAAGTCGCCCAGGTGTCCATAACATCCTTTTCCGGTACAAGGTTGCTTGATCCGCAAACAGGGCACTTTTCTAGAGTAGCAGTCCTTGGATCAACGGGGAGATCCGACTCCTTTGCAAGGATTGTTTCTCCACATGCCTCACAGTACCATACCGGAAACGGTATCCCATAGTATCTCTGCCGGGAAATGCACCAGTCCCACTTCAGGTTGGATACCCAGTTCTCATATCGCACTCTCATATGATCCGGATGCCACTTCACCTGCCGTCCTGTCTCTATGAGCTTTGGCTTGAGGTCAAGACATTTCACGAACCACTGCTTGCTAACGGTTATCTCCACTGGTGTACCGCATCTTTCGTGAACATTTACGTATCTCTGTGTTTTCTTGATATCCTCCACAAGCCCCCCTTCCTTCAGGAGTCTTTCTGCCTCCTTTCTTGCATCCTGGGGAAGCATGCCCTTCAAGGGGCCGGAATTTTCATTCATCCTGCCATCTGTGCCGAGCACTGTTCTCAGGGGCAGCCCG
>JAKAFX010000046.1 GCA_021817735.1 Thermoplasmata archaeon
GTTTTGTCAATGGTGTTATATGAATAGTAACCTGCCCACTTTGCGGTCACCCTGGAACCTTCCAGTACGGGGAAATAAGAGCGGGCTACCTGGTACAGGCTCATGTTGTAAAAGTCATCCTCAGCCTCGGGGGTCTCGCTGAAGGAGAAATCCCTGCCTATGTCATCTGCAACCCCAACCCAGAAGGATTTCTCCTTGGCTGCCGGCCTGAGATAAACTCCGTCCTTTGGAAGTATGGTAAATGGGAAAATCCCTTCTTCTGTGAAAGGTGAGCTCAAAACAACATCTCTAACTCTTTCTCCCGACACCTGAAAGACCTGTCTTTTCTTCGGCCTTATATGGCTGTCAATTCCCAGCGGATCAGTTAGTGCAGTGGTCCATACATCAGTGGCGAGGAGGTACCTGTCAGCAATGAACTCCCCCCTATTTGTCCTGAGCAATGAGATAGTCTTATCCTGCCATAGGAAAGGCTCACCTGGATAATCCAGCGGATTGACTGGCGAAAGCCTGACTTCCAGGACTTCAGTGTTGAATGAGAAGTTAACACCCATCTTCTTCAGTTCTTCATAGTAATAGTTGCATACCAGATCAGGGTCTATGATTCCACAGTTCTGCCCGAGAGCAGCAATCTCAATATCAGGCAGGCTCATTAAGCCGGAGTTATCCTGCCCTGGTGAAACCCGCATGTATTTCAGATCTTCCAGGTCTTTCTGATCATAGAACCTGACCCCGGTTTTCTTGGACAGCGACTCCATGTATTCCAGTCTTCTATCCTTCTTACCCATCAGGAACAGGTAGCCCACAAATTTCATCCCAAGGTCATATTTCTGGTTCGTCTGCACGTCCCGAAAAAACTGCACAGTGGAATTTGAAAGCTTGAAGTTTATGTCAGAAGTAAACAGGTCGCGGAACCCGGCGGCACTCTTGGCCGTGTTCCCCTGAGCTATGGTCGGAGCTCGATCAATGACGGTAATGTCAAGATCGGGATTCAGTTTCTTTATGTAATAAGCCGATGAAAGACCTACAATTCCAGCGCCAACAACTACTAGATCAGGCTTTGAACCTGCCATTTACGGGAATCCCCAGTCGGTTAATAGAAATTCTCATTCATTCCAACAGACGATGTAAGGTGCCGAGTAACAGCAATAAATCTCTTCGTCTATTCATAAAATTGGGCCAGGAGATTTTGGCCCACGTAGTTAGTAACCAGGTTGAGGTGATCTGCCATTCTTCCCCTTGCGAGTTTTGGATCCCGGTTTTCTATGGCATCAAGTATGCGGAGATGTTCATTGATGTCATCCGTTCTCCTGTTGAAACTGGTTAGCGATGTTATCCTGATGATCTTTAGCCGCCGGAGGATGTCATCGGTCATGGTCATCAGCATCTCGTTTCCAGAAGCTTTCACGATAATCCTATGAAATTCCCCACTCATTTCCGCAAACTTGACCGGATTGGAGCCCTTATCGTCTGCAATTCCCGCGAGGTGACCCAGAAGCCGTCTCAGTCTTAAAATGTCCTCCCGCTCTGCTCTCTCGGCAGCCATGGCGGCAGCTTCTGCCTCTATAATCCTTCTCACCTCATAGAGATCAAGAACTTCCTTCCTTGAGAAATTGAATACGCTGTAATATTTCCCGTTCTTCTCAAGGAGCCTCTCACCTTCAAGTTCGACAAGGGCCTGCTTGATAGGGGTCTGGCTCATCTTGAGAGAAGTGCACAGATCATTTATCCTGAGATTAGAACCCGGTTTGTATACTCCGGTGAGCAAGCCATCCACTATGTGCCTGTAGGCAATCTCCATCCTCCTCTTGCTCGATTCAAGGTCTTGCATCTGTAAGATACAAACAAAAGGACACATAAAATATTTTTATAGCTATAATATCGGTTCAGAGATAAAAAACTAAGTATAACCTTCTAGCTTCTATGATTTACCCGTAAACCTTTCATCTGCCAGGGAACGCAAGTTCGGAGGTACATCCTACATTCGACCTTGCTGGATTCCATCTCGGGATTCTAGCCACAACCCCTTTACTATTGTTTGATGATTTCCATGGCTTTGGTCGTGACTTCACTTTTCTGTTCCTTTGTCAGCGGGAATATTGGTTCCCTTGGGTCGCCTACGTTATACCCCTGAAGAGCTTCCACAAGAGCATAATTGGAAGAGAGCTGTCCGTAACGCCTTGCGAGAGAGACAAGGTCTGTGATCTTCCTTTGCAGTCCAGTCATTTCATCTATATTGCTAGAATTGAAAATACGACAGACCACGTCAGGCACATAATTCGTGGAACTAGCCACAACCCCGTCAAGGCCTATTCTCACTGCATTCATTATGAGCAAATCTGGGCCGCTGAAGACTTTAAAATCCTTTCCAAATTCCAATTTGAAACTTAACATATGCGCTGGGTCATTAACAGTCTCCTTGATCCCAACCAAGTTTCCACCAGCCCTGTTGACTGAACTGACAGTTTCAGGGCTTACGTCCTTACCCGTAGCAGCTGGAAAATTGTATACAAATGTTGGATAGATCTTCGATATTTCAAGATAATATTTTTCTATGAAGTACTGTGGTATGTTGGTATAGTAATATGGTGGAAACGCTGCTATGGCCCTGATTCCAAGTTTCTTGCCAGTCCTCGCAAGTTCAAGTGTTTCCTCAAGATTGAGGGAACCCACCTGGAATATCACTCTCTCCGGTATGTCGCCAAAGGTCTGGATTATGGACATCCTCTCGCTGAAGGAAAGTGATGGTGAAAGTGAGGTGGAACCACAGACAAAGAACCCGTCTATGCCCTTGTGCAAAAGGTTTTCAGCATGGGTTCTCAGCTTCTTGAGATCCACACGATTGTCAACAAACGGAGTTAGAACTGGTGAAAATTTTTCCTGTCTCATGCTAGAGCCTCCAGGGCAAATATCCGTGGAAGAATTCCAAAACAATGGGGAAAAATGATTCCATCATAGTGGTACAGCACGCGATGATCGGATTTGATTGTTTGCAAGGTTGACATTGCAGACCCACAACACATAACGCACATATATTCAATATAAAGAATATCGTACGGAAAAAGCCTTAATGGCTGCAAACTCCTGTTACACACTTTAAATACCTTCACTTAATATACCAAACATGGTAGGGGAGACTATAGTTCTAAGGGTTGCTGAGGCAAATTCAACCGACCCCGGGATGTCGAGAGTCAGGCTCGATGAAGATTCACGAATCACACTGGGAGCTGAGATCGGAGACGTCGTGGAGATTGAAAAGACAAAAAAAACTGTTGGACGCGTCTTCCGTGCCCGCCCTGAAGATGAGAACAAGGGCATTGTGCGCATAGACGCAGTGATGAGAAACAATTGCGGGGTATCAATAGGCGACAAAGTAAAGGTAAGGCGGGTGAAGGTTGAAGAAGCCAAGAAGATCACTCTTGCTCCGATAATCAGGAAAGACCAGAGACTCAAATTCGGGGAAGGGATTGATGAATTTGTGCAGAAGGCGCTGATCAGGAGGCCAATGCTTGAACAGGATAACATCAGTGTTCCTGGCCTTACATTAGCAGGACATTCCGGACTTTTATTCAAGGTTGTAAAAACTATCCCGACAAAGGCACCTGTCGAGGTAGGAGAACAGACCAGGATCGAGATAAGGGAAGAGCCTGCATCTGAACTTCTCGAAGACGTATCAAGAATAAGCTACGAGGACATCGGTGGTCTGTCAGAACAACTAAGCAGGGTCAGGGAAATAATAGAGCTTCCCCTGAAGCACCCGGAACTCTTCGAGCGACTGGGAATACACCCCCCGAAGGGAGTTCTTCTATTTGGGCCGCCAGGAACTGGCAAGACACTCATTGCGAGAGCAGTTGCGAACGAGACAGGCGCTAATTTCATCTCAATAAATGGCCCCGAGATAATGAGCAAGTATTACGGTCAGAGTGAACAGAAACTAAGGGAAATTTTCACGAAGGCAGAGGAGACAGAACCGTCGATTATATTTATCGATGAGATCGACTCAATAGCGCCAAAAAGGGAGGAGGTTCAGGGAGAGGTCGAGAGACGTGTTGTTGCCCAGCTGCTGACCCTGATGGACGGGCTCAAGGAGAGGGGTCATGTCATAGTCATTGCTGCCACAAACCGGATCGAGGCAGTGGATCCTGCCCTAAGAAGACCCGGGAGATTCGATCGGGAAATTAATATCGGGGTGCCAAGCAAGAATGGCAGGAAGGAAATACTCGCCATTCACTCCAGGGGGATGCCTCTTGGCATGGACGAGCAGACCAAGGGTCAGTTCCTGGATCAGATTGCGGATCTGACCTACGGATTTGTGGGTGCAGATCTTGCTGCTCTTGCTAGAGAAAGCGCAATGAACGCACTAAGACGATACCTTCCACAGATAGATCTCGATAAGCCTATACCAACAGAAGTCCTGGAGAAGATGCAGGTAACAGATGCGGATTTCATGGAAGCTCTAAAATCCATTGAGCCCAGCAGCCTTAGAGAAGTGACGGCAGAGATCCCCAACGTGAGGTGGGAGGATATCGGAGGGCTCGAGGAAGTAAAGTCAGAGTTGCGAGAAGCGGTTGAACTTCCATTGCTTAACCCAGACGCATTCAAGAGACTGGGTATCCGGGCTCCAAAGGGATTTGTCCTTTACGGTCCGCCAGGTGTTGGAAAAACAATGCTCGCCAAGGCCGTCGCAACAGAGAGCAAGGCCAATTTCATTTCTGTCAAGGGACCGGAGGTCCTGAGCAAGTGGGTCGGGGAAAGCGAGAAAGCTGTTAGGGAGATATTCAAGAAGGCAAAACAGGTTGCACCCTGTATAGTCTTCCTGGACGAGATCGACTCTATTGCTCCACGAAGAGGCAGCTTCGGTGACTCAGGAGTTACAGAACGCATAGTTAACCAACTTCTCACATCACTTGACGGCATCGAGGTTCTTCAGGGGGTCGTTGTCATAGCCGCAACCAACAGGCCTGACATCCTAGACAACGCACTGTTAAGGGCAGGAAGATTCGACAAGCTCATATTCATACCCGCGCCAGACAAGGATAGCAGGAAGAAGATCCTTGAGGTTCATACAGGAAAGATGCCGCTTGCGAAGGACGTGGATCTTGAAGCTCTTGCTGAAGAAACTGAGGGTTACGTCGGTTCTGATCTCGAGAACCTATGCAGGGAAGGAGGAATGATGGCGTTCAGGGAGAATCCCGAGGCAACAGAAGTAAGGCAGAAACATTTCGTTGCAGCTCTCAAGAACATCAAGCCTTCAGTGGACCAGGACGTGATCAAATTCTACCAGAATGTCTCAAGAAACCTTGGAAAAACAGTCAGGGAGAGAAAGAAAGAAGTCGAGGATCTCGGGCTATACCAGTAGCCTGAGAACTTTTATTATATCTCTGGGGATTATTCACGCATGAAAAAATTCATGTTCGATCTCATTGCCAAGGATGTTGTTTCAAATACTGGACAGAGAATTGGCAAGGTATCAGATTTTGTTTTTGACACGGACAGGGGGCAGATTACCAAGTTGATCGTCAGTCCTGAAAAGACCGAGCAGGTGAAGGAGATCCCAAAGGATGAAAATGGAGCCTACGTTTTCTCGATAAATACCGTCATCTCACTTGAGGACGTCGTCGTGGTTGATCTGAAGAAGAAGCAGCCTACGCAGTAACGCTATCCGAAACATAGCGAAGGGTACCGGCGATTCCTCCGAATGCCTTTTTCAGAAGCTTCCCTTCCTCGGATTCCTCCGAGATAAATTCCACCTTTGCCCCGGATTCTTCTGCGAGCTTGAAGATAAATTCTACTATGTCCTCATGCTCCTCAACCTTCATCTGGCCACCGCATTTCGGGCACACGGAAGGTGCGGTATCTCCTGCTCCCTTGACTTCATTGCCGCATTCCTGACAGATATAAGTCTGGTGAGACTTGTCCAGCCCCTCCGATACTAGTACCGTATCGATCCGCTTTCCCCTCAGGGCTTGTATTACTGCGCTCTCACCGTATACTCCAAGCCCACCATCGGGTTTCTTGATTTCCATCATGAACTTGTTTATGAGTTCCTTCTCCCGAGATATCTGCATATCCTTTATTGTGCCTGAAGCCTTTTCAACGAGTTCTCTCAGGCCAGTCTCGTCAGTATAGCCAAGGTCAAATGGATCAGCAACCTTTTGCTTTATCTCGTTTCTCAGGTAATCTTTTTCCAGGAAGTAGTTCTTGGTAGCCCCAGGGCCGCCAACAAAGACTGCCTTTATGTCCTTGATCTTTGGAATGAAAGCATCGTTTGCAGCATTTCCCACTTTCTTGAAGAATTCATGTGCAGCAATCTCGATAAGCCTCTCGTACCTTCTTGAAGATTGTCCGCCTTGATGATGTTTGCTTGGTACCAGCGACTGCTCGTTCATGATAGGTTGAATGATTGTTCCGTTGAGGAACCCAAGAGTTGCCTCTTTTCTGTCTATCACAATGAGGCCATAGAGCTCCTTGTTCTCGAGCTGGAGTTTTAGTTGATCCAGATTGAACGATGAGTCGCACTTGTACGAAAATGTCTGAATAGGTTCGGGGGGCTCCACAATCTTGGTGAACATCTCTGTCTGATCTCCCCTTGTTGCAACATGGCCAACAAAGAAAACAAGTCCAGTGGGAGGAGTGGTTTTGTAGTACTTTAGCCTGGACATTATGGACTCTATTGCTGCCAGCACGTTCTTCCTCGTGGATTTGGACTTTATGTTGGATGAAGTTGAGTACTCTTCCCTGAGATACTGTATGACGTCATATATCTGTTTCTCAGGAGGAATGTAGAGTGAGATGAGTTCTGTACCTCTTCCCTTCTGTTCAGCGATCTCAGTGATCGCCTTCTTGAACTCATACTTCCTCATCTGGATATCTTCTTCGGGCATTTCAATAGAAAGTTTATAATGATATTTAATCCTATTCTGGTGAAAATATGGTGCGGGTCGTTATTTCGCTTGGTGGATCGATAATCTCCGATGATCCACTGAACTTTGATCTCATAAGAACCTTTGTCAAGAAAATGGAAAGCATTCCAAACCTGGAGAAACTTGGGGTTGTTGTCGGTGGAGGAAAGCTTGCAAGAGCATACATTGAGAAACTTCGATCCTTTGGAGTAAATGAGCATATCCTGGATGAAATAGGAATTAACGCTACCCGAATGAACGCTCTTTCTGTGAGTTCATTCTTTGAAGACTCAAACACCAAGATCCCGGAGACCATCAATGAGGCAGTTGAGCTCCTGAAGGCATACAGGTTCGTGGTAATGGGCGGCACAGAACCTGGCCATACTACCGACACCGTGTCTGCTCTTCTTGCTGAAAGGATGGGAGCAAAACTGCTTATTAACGGCACTTCTGTAGATGGGGTGTATACTGCAGATCCAAGAAAGAGCGGAAATGCGTCGAAGATCCCGAAGATGTCCTATGGCGAAGCTATCAAGCTGGCTACCCAGAGCTCGGTCGGAGCTGGACCCAGCGTGTTCATGGATATCACTTCCCTGAATATCGCAAGGCGCTCTGGCATAACGGTATACGTCATCGACGGCCGTAAAACTGATGAATATGGAAAAATAATCGAAGGTGGAAAGACCTCAGGCACAGTGATATCGTAGGATCTAGGCTGCTGAAACCTCAACTCTAAGAGTTTCTCCGTCTATATCCAGTTTCTTCTGCCCGGGAGAATCCTCCGGAATCAGTTCAATTGCGAGGGTCTCGCTCTTTATGAGTTCGCCATGCCTTTGCATGGCCTCAAGTACATTTGGGGAGCCTCCGTATTTTACAACGATTTTCTGATCATATTTCAGATCCAGTTCTTTCCTCATGACCTGTATGCGCCTGATGACCTCTCTTGAAAGCCCCAAACTCAGAAGAGAGTCATCCAACCTAGTGTCAACGAATACTTCAACCCCAGCCCTTTGGTCGGATGCACTTGAAAACTCCGGAGATGGGACTTCTACCAGGGAAACAGCGCCAGGTGGGAGCTCAACATCTTCGAAAACAACCGGTTTACCTGATTCCAGCAATTCCCTGAACTCCTCCGGATCTGCTCTCTCAACATATGCCAGAAACTCTGGGAACTTCGACTTAAGGGCTGGTGCACTGACTTCCCTAGAAACATTTAATTTTGGTTTTACCGGCCTCATGTCTCTACCTATCACTCTTGTCTCAAGAGAATTCAGTTCTCCCTTCAATGCCATCATAGTACTCTCTTCGAACCTCACGTCACTGTATACGAGTATGAGTGGGACCGGCTGTCTTCCCTTTATCTTTGCCTGCTGTCTTGCCCTCCTGGTGCATTCAACAACGGCATAGGCTTTTTCCAGTTCTTCCTCCAATCCAGGATCGATTCTGTTGCTATCAGCCACAGGAAATTTCTCAAGATGTACGCTTCGGGCCCCAGGATGAAGTTTGGTATAAAGGAAATCGGAAAAAAAGGGAGTGAGCGGAGCGAGCAGCTTCAGGGTAGTATCCAGCGCGAAATACAGTGAAGAGTATGCCTCCTTCTTTGCCTTGTTGTAATCAGAATCCCAGAACCTTTCCCTGGACAACCTTAAGTAAAAATTGGAAAGTTCATCAACAAAACCCTCTATTTCGCGGAAGGCAAGGTGAGGCATGTATGAGTCGAGGTGTGCGGTTGTGCTTTGTATCACTGAGTTTGTCCTTGATACTATCCAGCGGTCGAGGTGGTTGGAGACGCTACCAATGCCCTCGTAATTGAATCCGTCAAGATTTGCGTTAGACGAAAAGAATGAGTAGACATTGAGAAGCGTGTGCAGTGTTCTTCTGGATATCTCAGTTATGAATTTCTTATCTACGTTCCGGGTCTTCCAGGGAACTCCCATCAGAAAGAACAGCCTAACTGCGTCACCGCCAAACTCCTCAAGCAGGTCTTTTGCAAGGACGGTGTTTCCCAGGCTCTTGCTCATCTTCCTCCCTTGTTCGTCAAGGATAAGTTCAATGGTCAGGACATTGGCAAATGCGGGTTTTCCAAAGAGTAGAGAGGATATCACGTGCAAGGAGTAATACCATCCCCTGGTTTGATCTATGGCCTCGCTTATGAAATCGACAGGAAGGTCTCTTTCGGGGTTAAAACTGCTATCGAAGGGATAGTGCATAGCTGCATAGGTTGCGCTTCCAGAATCGAACCATGTATCTATCACATAGGGTTCTCTTCGCATTTCTGAACCGCATTCCCTGCATTTCAGAACCACCTGGTCAACAAACGGCCGGTGCAGATCCTCTAACTTCTTTCCAGTCTGTTCCTCGATCTCCTTCACGCTACCAATGGCGGTATAATGATTATTTTTACACTTCCATATGGGAAGCGGAGTTCCCCAGTACCTATTTCTGCTAAGCGACCAGTCCTTGGCTTCTTTTAGGAAATTACCAAACCTTCCATCCTTCAAGGAGTCAGGGATCCAGTTGATCTTCTGATTGTTCGCCATTATGAGATCCCTGAAGCGGGATACTCGGATGAACCACGTTTCAAGAGGGTAATACAGTAATGGTGTATCGCACCTGTAACAGAACGGATAGGTGTGTTCCACCTTTTCACTCTTAAAGAGAGAACCGCTTTTCTTAAGATAAACAATGATATCAGCATCTGCATCCTTGACAAACTTACCTCGCCACGGAAGTTTTTCGGAATAGAACACTCCTGACTGATCAACCGGGTTTATCAGTTCCACTGCCTCCCGTTTACCTACATCAAAGTCGTCCGCACCGAATGCAGGCGCTATATGAACGATCCCAGTACCATCTTCAAGTCCCACAAATGATCCTGCAACCACCTTCAGGGCCTTATCGGGAAGAGGCAGGAATGGTAAGAGCTGGGTATAACGCATGCCAACAAGGTCTCTTCCCTTCATCTCAGTTATTATATTGGCCTTCTCTCCAAACAAGGCTCCGACACGGTCCTTTACCAGAACATACTCCTTATCCTTAACCTGGACAACCGCGTAAGTAAAATCTGGGTTGACGGCCAAAAACATGTTGGATGGAAGGGTCCATGGGGTCGTTGTCCAAACAAGGAAGTACCTGTTTGGACTGTTTGCATCCTTGAACTCTACATAAACCGATGGATCCTTGACGTCCTTGTACCCCTGTGCCACTTCATGCGAGGCTAGGGGAGTTCCGCACCTCGGACAGTAGGGTACAATCTTGAAGTCCTTTTCCAGGATTTTTTTTTCAAACATTGTCTTTAGGGCCCACCATTCACTCTCGATGTAGTCATTCCTGAGTGTAACGTACGATGATTCCTGGTCGATGGAGTAACCAAGGCCGGACTGCACTTTGGACCACTCATCAATGTACATAAATACGCTATTTCTGCAATAGCTGTTGAACTTCTCTATTCCTATGGCCTCTATTTCCTTCTTGCTCTTTATGCCGAAGCTCTTCTCAGCCTGTATCTCCACCGGAAGCCCATGGCAATCCCATCCCCCAGTCCTTCGCGTTACCCGGAAACCTTTCATCGTCCGGTACCGGAGGAATATATCTTTCATGGTTATGGTCATAGCATGACCTACATGGGGCCTGCCATTGGCCGTTGGGGGTCCCTCAAGAAACCTGAATACCGGTCCATCCTTGTTCTGGTTCCTGACCTCGTCTATAATGCCTGCGTCCTGCCAGTATTTTAAGACCTCAGTATTTATTCTGACCAGAGATTCATTAGTGTTTACAGGTCTATAGACAGGGTCAGTCATAGAATTCTGGGATTATGCACTCTACTATTAATCTTTTGTTTATCAGAGACTGTCAATTCTTAGGTGAAATACTCTGATTTCGGCTCTTGCAACCGAAATCATGAAATATCATGATACTATCATTTTCCATGCGGATACACCGGATTCCGGGTCTGAAGAGGGT